>NZ_KV802451.1:0-1567 GCF_001810695.1 Corynebacterium sp. HMSC065D07 | reverse complement strand
TTTTGTGGTGGTTGTTGTGTTGGTTGTGTGTTCGTTATTTAGGGCGCATGGTGGATGCCTTGGCATGCTGGGCCGATGAAGGACGTGTAAGGCTGCGTTAAGCCTCGGGGAGTTGTCAATAGAGCGTTGATCCGAGGATGTCCGAATGGGGAAACCTGGCACCTGTTATGGGGTGTTACCCTTCAGTGAATTCATAGCTGTTGTGGGGGTTTACGCGGGGAAGTGAAACATCTCAGTACCCGTAGGAGAAGAAAATAAAATTATGATTCTGCTAGTAGTGGCGAACGAACGTGGATGAGGCTAAACCGTGTGCATGTGATACTTGGTAGGGGTTGTGTGTGCGGTGTTGTGGGCCCCAATGTGAATCAGCTACCACTGGTTTGCTTGTGTGTTGTTGTTAGGTGAAGTGGTGTGGAAACGCCCACCGTAGAGGGTGATAGTCCCGTAGTTGAAGGCTTCAATGCATGGGTTGTTGGGTTGCCCGAGTAGCAGCGGGCTCGTGGAATCTGCTGTGAATCTGCCGGGACCACCCGGTAAGCCTAAATACTCAGTGTGACCGATAGTGTATTAGTACCGTGAGGGAATGGTGAAAAGTACCCCGGGAGGGGAGTGAAATAGTTCCTGAAACCATGTGCTTACAATCCGTCAGAGCACCTGTATGTGTGTGATGGCGTGCCTTTTGAAGAATGAGCCTGCGAGTCAGCGGCATGTCGCGAGGTTAACCCGTGTGGGGTAGCCGTAGGGAAACCGAATCCTCATGGGGTGTTTAGTGGCATGTCCTGGACCCGAAGCGGGGTGATCTACCCATGGCCAGTGTGAAGCAGTAGTAAGATGCTGTGGAGGCGCGAACCCACGTAGGTTGAAAACTGCGGGGATGAGCTGTGGGTAGGGGTGAAAGGCCAATCAAACTCCGTGATAGCTGGTTCTCCCCGAAATGCATTTAGGTGCAGCGTCGCATTAGCTTGGTGGAGGTAGAGCTACTGGTTGGTTGAGCGGGACTACAATCTTAGCAATGTCAGCCAAACTCCGAATGCCACTAATTGTGTTGTGCGGCAGTGAGACTGTGGGGGATAAGCTTCATAGTCGAGAGGGAAACAGCCCAGATCGCCGGTTAAGGCCCCTAAGGGTGTGCTAAGTGGAAAAGGATGTGGGATCGCGAAGACAGCCAGGAGGTTGGCTTAGAAGCAGCCATCCTTGAAAGAGTGCGTAATAGCTCACTGGTCGAGTGGTCCTGCGCCGACAATGTAGTGGGGCTCAAGCACACCGCCGAAGCCGCGGCAATACTTTATGTGTTGGGTAGGGGAGCGTCGTGCATGTGTTGAAGCGTTACCGTAAGGCGGCGTGGAGTGTGTGCGAGTGAGAATGCAGGCATGAGTAACGAATTGGAAGGTGAGAATCCTTCCCGCCGGATGACTAAGGGTTCCTGGGTCAAGTTCGTCTTCCCAGGGTGAGTCGGGACCTAAGGCGAGGCCGACAGGCGTAGTCGATGGATAACCAGTTGATATTCTGGTACCCGTATATCCGCGCCCATGATAAAGCACTGATACTAACCACCGCGGATACGATC
>NZ_KV802450.1:0-436 GCF_001810695.1 Corynebacterium sp. HMSC065D07 | reverse complement strand
TGGATTTGCGGCGTGTCGCACTAAGGGACATTTCGTGTGGATTTAGGAGCGTCCGGCCCAGCCTTTTCTTATGCCTAAGCTGGGGTTCCACTCGTTGTCGATATGGGTGTCGAATGTGGCAGGTCGCCCGTCTGGGTGGCCGCGTCGTGTGAGCTCTTCTTTCGTCTAGGCCGCGTATGCCGCTTCTCCCCATTGCGTCCAAACTCTTGATGCCTGGCTAGGTCCAGTGGATGTACAGGGGCTTCGGTGCGGACGTCACCATAGGAATTGACCTAACCGCTCCAGCCGCGGCTTACCTACCACAGACCTAGGACTATCCGGTGTTGATTTCACCGATCAGGCTGTTGGAACCAATTTAGAATCAAGATCACTGCATTATCCCAGGCTGCCCCGGGAATCCGTATCGATTTATCCACACGAAATGTCCCTTAAGCCC
>NZ_KV802449.1:0-234 GCF_001810695.1 Corynebacterium sp. HMSC065D07 | reverse complement strand
TGCGTGGCCGTTTGCGGGCATTGGCATCAACAAATCCCAGCTCCTGCAGCCACGAGGCGATTGTAGAACGCGACGGGGTGTAATCTGCGCCTACAGTGTCGAACAAGAAATAGTAGATCGACCAAGGGCCATAATCTAAGCCTTGCTCCATTAACTGTTGCCTGGCGTGGGCGACTGCGATTTTGTCGGCTTCGTTAAATTTCTTAATCGGATTCTTCGGGGCAGTCGAATCCG
>NZ_KV802448.1:207538-208611 GCF_001810695.1 Corynebacterium sp. HMSC065D07 | reverse complement strand
AGTCCTTGATTGCTATTGACCAACCCATGTCAGCACTAACCGGCTTGACTGCTGAAACCCTGGATTTTATCGACACCATCCTGGCCGACTTCTTCACCCCCACTAAGGCGAATCAGGCTTTTCCTACCCGCAGCCAAATCAGACGCAAAGTCCGCGACATCTGTAAAACCCTGGATGATTCCATCGCCTACCGTGACACCCGCCCCAAAGACACCTACCGCTTTTCATCCAACGGAACCTCTGCCTGGCTGGAACTCCAGGTTGGGGAAGACACCGGCATTAAACTCGATGCCTTCATCCACACAACCGCCGCAAAAGAAGGAATCACTGTTGCTGAAGCGGTCATCAAACTCTTAAGCGGCGAAATACAACCACCAGCCACCGTAGTCTTACACACCTATCAGGCCTGCGATATTGAGAATGCCCCAACCTTTATTGAAGGCTTCGGCTGGCGGCAAGAGCCCATGCCGCATGATAAAACCCGGGATCTAACCGGCGAGGTAGCCGAAGCAGACGGCTACCAACCAGGTGTTGTCATGCGCAAACACGTCGAAGGCCGCGACGGGACCTGCCGAGTCGGCGGATGCAACAAACCAGCTTTCCTCACCCAGTTAGACCACCGACATAACTGGGCTGAAGGCGGGCCAACACACCCGAAGAACCTGGCATGTTTATGCCAAGGACATCACAACATGAAAACCGATGGCACCCTCAAATACTTGCTGGACCCCTACAGTGGGGATGTTATCTGGCTTTTCGCTGACGGTACCTGGACCATCAACGAAGCAGAAGGACCCCTGGCGCCCAAGCAAAAACGGTGGGCACAAACCGTAGCCCAACACATCACCGCCACCAGAAAACGCGTGCGTGAAGAAGCCCAACAGCTCAAACAAGAACTCGACGACTACCACGCACAACAACAAGCCAAAGCCAAGGCCGAAACCAAAGCCGAAACCCAAACCAACACCAACACCGGCGACGAGGACATCCCCTTCTAAAACCTGGGTCGTCGAATCAAACGACGAAAAAGGCGAAAACACCCGTCGATTCAAACGACGACGATGACGAAGAAC
>NZ_KV802448.1:0-207438 GCF_001810695.1 Corynebacterium sp. HMSC065D07 | reverse complement strand
ACGACACCACTCCAAACAACCGAAAGGACAAGAACCCAAGAACACACCCACCGTCGAAAAGAACGACGACTGTATCACTCAGCCCTAGTCAGGTCTCCCCTGCTGCAGGCAGGGCCGTCGGCGTGGTTTCGTCATGCTCGTTTATATGGGGCGAATGCAGATCTACATTGCTTCAGTACCTGTCGATGACGTTGCTCGCGCGCACGACTTCTATGTCAATACGCTCGGCTTTCGAGTCAAGGTCGATGTGACCCACGGAGACTTTCGATGGCTCACGGTGACCAATGCTGAAGGTCAGGGAAATACGGAGCCCCTCCTCGAGCCAAAGGCCCACCCGGCGTCCAAGGACTACGCAGCAGCGCTCAAGGCCGATGGCATTCCTGCCACCCAGTTCTTGTCCGCAGACGTGGAGAAGGAATATAGGGAGCTCACTGAAAAGGGCGTGGATTTCACTATGGAGCCCACCGACGTCGGCCCCTCTATCATCGCTGTCTTCGATGACACCGTAGGAAACCTCATCCAACTGGTACAGCTTAAGAGATAGCGAAATTGTCGCGCCTAGTTTCTTCCGCTTCCATCGTCGCAATCATCACCGCTGTATGTATCATGCCGCTGGGCGGATGCGCGGATCGCGTCGCGGATACTTTACCGGCGCCGCTGGTCAGCACGATTCCGTCGAGCACAGGCACCGCCGATGCACCGCAGCAGTCCAGTGACACGCAAGCACCTCCTTCCCGGCAGGTAGCCAATGCCGCTGCTTTTAAGGAAGCGCTTTTCTCAACCTGGGAATCGAAGGCACCCCGTGGCCTTCCACTCCCCAGCTTGAAGAAAAATATATGAAGCCGGGAAATACACCTGGTGCCGGCGTGGTGAGCGAAGTCGTATACACCACCTCATTCGAGGCACAAACCCAACTGGTCATTGGCCTGAACAAGAAGACGCCGTATTCGGCGACTTTCCTTGAGCACCCCTAGCGCTTGGTACTCGATTTCCAAGAATAGCGGCCGCAGCAACGCTAAGGGCCCTGCCTCAGCTACTTAAGAGCTGGGTGGCAGGGCCCTCGTCCTAGTAGTTCCTAGGCGATCTGAGGATTAGTCCTCCTCAACCGGAACCAGGGAAATCTTGCCGCGGTTATCAATGTCCGCGATTTCAACCTGGATCTTGTCACCAACGTTGACGACGTCCTCGACCTTTTCGATGCGCTCGTCGCCGCCCAGCTTCGAGATGTGCACCAAGCCATCGCGGCCCGGGGTCAGGGAGACGAAGGCACCAAAGGCCACGGTCTTAACTACGGTGCCAAGGAAACGCTCGCCAACCTTGGGTAGCTGCGGGTTAGCGATGCCATTTACTCGCTCAATGGCTGCCTCAGCGGCTTCGCCGGTAGCGGCAGAGATATACACCGTGCCGTCTTCCTCAATGGAGACATCGGCACCGGTCTCCTCGGTGATGGCGTTGATGGTCTTGCCCTTCGGGCCAATGAGCTCACCAATCTTGTTCACCGGAATGGTCACAGAGGTAATGCGCGGAGCCAGGCCAGACATCTCATCAGGGCCTTCGATGACCTCAGCCATGGTGTCAAGGATGGCGGCACGGGCGTCGCGGGCTTGCTCGAGGGCGTCGGCAAGCACGTGCGAAGGAATGCCGTCCAATTTGGTATCCAGCTGCAGTGCAGTGATGAACTCGGAGGTGCCGGCGACCTTGAAGTCCATATCGCCGAAAGCGTCCTCAGCGCCGAGAATATCGGTGAGCGCCACGAACTTTTCCTTGCCATTGACCTCACCGGAAACAAGGCCCATGGCGATACCTGCCACCGGTGCCTTCAGCGGAACGCCCGCGTTGTAGAGGGACAGGGTGGATGCACAGACGGAACCCATGGAGGTGGAACCGTTGGAGCCGAGGGCCTCAGAAACCTGGCGGATGGCATAAGGGAAATCCTCGCGGGACGGGATAACCGGCAGCAAGGCACGCTCAGCCAGAGCACCGTGGCCGATTTCGCGGCGCTTCGGGGAGCCCACACGGCCGGTCTCACCGGTGGAATACGGCGGGAAGTTGTAGTGGTGCATGTAGCGCTTGGACTCCACTGGGGTCAGGGAGTCGATCTGCTGCTCCATCTTCAGCATGTCCAGGGTGGTCACACCCAGAATCTGGGTCTCGCCACGCTCAAAGAGGGAGGAACCATGGGCGCGCGGAACGAGATCGACCTCAACGCCGAGGTCGCGGATATCGGTGACGCCGCGGCCATCGATGCGGAATCCTTCAGTGAGGATCTTGTTGCGGACGATGGCCTTCATCACGGCATTGAATGCGTTGCGAATCTGCTTGGAGGCATCGGCCTCGTCAAGGTCATCAAAGTCCTCGATGAGCTGTGCCTCAACCTGCTCCATGTAGTCATTGGTAGCATCGTCGCGGTCCTGCTTGCCCGGGATGGTAAGCAGCTTCTCCAGCTTCTTGGAGGCAGCCTTTTCGACAGCAGCGTAAACATCATCACCATAGGCCGGGAAGAGCGGGAATTCCTGGGTCTCCTTGGCGGCGCGCTCGGCCAGGCCTGCCTGCGCTTCGCACAGGGTCTTAATGAAAGGCTTGGCAGCCTCAAGGCCCTCAGCCACGGTGGATTCCTGCGGAGCCGGGGCACCTTCCTTGATGCGCTCGGCCACGTTCACGCCGGCACCCGCCTCCACCATCATGATGGCGACGTCGTCCTTGCGGCCCTTCTTCACGATGCGGCCGGCAACGACCATCTCGAAGAGAGCACGCTCGTGCTGCTCGTTGTTCGGGAAGGCCACCCACTGTCCCTTCGGGTGCTTGTCATCGGCAATCAGCGCCATGCGCACGCCACCCACCGGGCCAGAAACCGGCAGACCGGAGAGCTGAGTGGAGGCAGAAGCACCGTTGATGGCAACGACGTCGTAGTACTCCTCCGGGTCCATGGAGAGGACCGTGACAACGACCTGAACCTCGTTGCGCAAACCCTTCACGAAGGTCGGACGCAGCGGGCGGTCGATGAGGCGGCAGGCCAGGATAGCTTCGGTGGAAGGACGGCCCTCGCGGCGGAAGAAGGAGCCCGGGATCTTACCCGCGGCGTACATGCGCTCTTCCACATCCACGGTCAGCGGGAAGAAGTCGAAGCCCTCACGCGGCTGGTTGGAAGCGGTGGTCGTGGACAGCAGCATGGTGTCCTCGTCCAGGTAGGTGGTCACGGAGCCACCAGCCTGTCGGGCAAGCTGGCCCGTCTCAAAACGGATAGTACGGGTGCCGAAATCGCCGTTATCCAGGGTGGCGATGGCCTCGGTAATGCCGTAGTCCTCGTCGATTGCGAACTCGACGGAGTTGTTCGTTTGATTCTTAGCGTTCTTAGCGCTCATGTATGAAACTCTCCTTGGAGCTGTCATGGCGATCTTCGGTGCCGCCTCTTCTTCGATGTTTTCTGACAACGCCCAAGGATTTTAGCAGAAGGGACAAGAAAACCCCCGCACACTTGGTGCGGGGGCTAAAAAGTCGAGCGCTTAGCGGCGCAGACCCAGGCGAGAAATCAGGTCGCGGTAACGGTCAACGTCGTTAGCGGCCAGGTACTTCAGCAGGCCACGACGGCGACCAACCATGAGCAGCAGACCACGACGGGAGTGGTGATCGTGCTTGTGGTCCTTGAGGTGCTCGGTGAGGTTGTTGATGCGGGAAGTCAGCAGCGCAACCTGTGCCTCCGGGGAACCGGTGTCGGTCTCGTGCAGGCCGTACTCCTTGAGGATTTCAGCCTTCTTCTCGGTGCTCAAAGCCATGGAAAAATCTCCTATTGTATTTCAGTCCACATGAAATGTTGCGCCTGAAAGGCGCTGCCCGTGACTACTGCGGACCGCAGTCAGCAAGCCGAAGTAGAAGTATAGAGGCTGCCCAGCTTCGACATCAAATCCTCGACGAAGCGCGCGTCGTCGACAGCAACGGCCACGCGGGTGGTGGGATTCTCGAGGCGCTCAGGGTCACCGATGGTGCGCCCGTTCTCCCCACACCGCAGATTGAGGTCGAGGCATGTAACCAGCGAAGGATCCGCTGCCACTGCCACCGCCAAGGGATCGTGGAGCCCACAACCGCCGAGATGCGGAGACGTCGTTTTATAGGCGCGGATGTAGTAGTCCACGATGTCCGCGTAGATCCGGCCCGTCCGCGTGCCTCGCCACTGCTTCGTATGCTCCCTGGTGAGCAACGTGCGCAACGTGACATCGAGCCCCACCATCGTGAGGTTCTGTGCATGGTGGAAGACATAGTCCGTGGCTTGGGGATCTTGGAAGACGTTGGCCTCGGCATAAGGAGTGACGTTTCCGGGTACGGTCAACGCGCCGCCCATCATCACGATGCGGGCGTTGCGGGCAAAGTCCGGGTCCTCGCGCATGGCGGCCGCAATGCTTGTCGACGGCCCCGTCGGCACTATAACCAGGTCCTCGCCATGCTCGCGGACCGAACGGACAAGAAAGCCCACCGCATCCTCGTATGCCTTGCGGCGCGGCGGTGGCAAGAGAACCTCGCCGAGTCCGTTGCGCCCATGGATAAACGCCGAAATGGGAGCCACGTTAAAGCCTGGCCGGGTCGGGCCGGAAAAGACGGGGACGTCCGAGGCGTCGAGAAGCTCGAGCAACGCCAGCGAGTTGCGCACTCCCAAGGCCACCGGCACGTTGCCATAGGTGCCGGTGACCCCGATCAGCTCGAGGTCAGGGTGCGCAACGGCATAGGCGAGCGCGAGGGCGTCGTCGATTCCTGTGTCGAGGTCGAGGATGATCTTCATTTAGGCCTCACGGGCAAGAATCTCACGAACTCGGGCGACGTCGCGCTCCATAGCAGCTAGGAGCTCCCCAACGGAGTTGAATTTCTCCATGTCGCGCACGTGATCGACAAAATGCACGGTGGCCTCGTGGCCGTAGAGGTCGGCGTCGCGGTCCAGCACGAAGGACTCCACAGAGCGCTCTTCGTCGCCGAAGGTGGGGTTCGTGCCCACCGAAATGGCCGCTGGATAAGGAACGCCGGCCTCCATGTCTCCTTCCAAAGGGGCGCCGGTGGGTTCGACCACGAACCAGCCCGCGTAGACGCCATCGGCTGGGATGGCAACGGATTCCGGGAAGTACTGGTTGGCGGTCGGGAAACCAAGTTCCTTTCCGCCGCGTCCTGCACCGCGCACGACGGGCCCAGTCACCGTGAAATGACGGCCCAGCGCCCAATTCGCGCGTGCAATATCGCCCTTGGCAAGAGCGGCGCGGATGTTGGTGGAGCAGATGCGCTCGCCGTCGTCGTCAAGCAAGGGCACGATGTCAACGCCGAAGCCGAACTCGGCTCCGAACTCCGCCAGCGCCGCCGCCGTACCAGCCGCGCCCGCGCCAAAGGTGAAGTTCTCCCCCACCACGACGTGTTCCGCATGCAAGCGCCCCACAAGGAGGTCTGTCACGTATTCGCGCGGCTCGACGCCCCGGAGCTCCTCCGTGAAATCGATGACGAGCACGGCCTCGATGCCCATTTCTTCCGCCAGTTGCATGCGGCGCTCAAATGTAATGACGGACAACGGCGCGCGCTCCGGAAGGAACACCGAAACTGGGTGCGGATCGAAGGTCACCATGACCGCACTATGACCGTGTTCGCGCGCGTGCTCGACGGCCTTCGTCACGAGCTGCTGGTGGCCGCGGTGCAGGCCGTCGAAGACGCCAATTGTCACCGACGTCGGACCGAGGTCAGCGGGGATGCTATCGATTCCGTACCAAATATCCACGGGCACCATGCTATCCCACAGCAGACGGTGCCCTAGACTGCAGGGCATGACTGATCCGCTCGAACGTTCTGGCCTCGTGGTCGTCGACAAGCCCGCCGGCATGACCTCGCACGATGTCGTGGGAAAACTGCGGCGCTTCTTCCACACCCGCAAGGTGGGGCACGCAGGCACGCTAGATCCCATGGCCACGGGGGTGCTCGTCGTTGGCATTGAGCGCGGCACGAAATTCCTCGCCCACATGGTGGCCTCCACCAAGGCCTACGAGGCCACGATTCGCCTCGGCATGGCGACCCACACCGACGACGCGGAGGGGGAAAGCACGTGGGGCGAACCGGCAACCGCTGTGGAAGATTCAGCCATTGCGCAGGAAGTTGCTGCCTTGACCGGCGATATTATGCAGCGTCCGGCAGCGGTGTCCGCGATCAAAATCGATGGCAAGCGTGCCCACGAACGGGTGCGGGCGGGCGAAGAGGTTGAGATTCCAGCTCGCCCGGTCACGGTCAGCCGCTTCGATATCCTCGATACGCGGCGCACCGGATCGTTCATTGATCTGGACGTGTCGGTGGCCTGTTCTTCGGGCACCTACATCCGCTCGCTGGCTCGGGATTTGGGGGAAGCGCTCGGCGTCGGCGGGCATCTCACCGCGCTGCGCCGCACGGAGGTAGGGCCTTTTACGCTTGACGACGCCCTCCCCCTCGACACCCTCGAGACCTCCCCGAAGCTGTCCTTGAGCCTCGACCAGGCGCTCGCTCGTAGCTATCCGGTCTTGGAGGTCACCGATGACGAGGCTCAGGCCTTGGCCATGGGTAAGTGGCTGGAGCCGCGTGGGTTGAAAGGCACCTACGCGGCCGTCGACCCCCAGGGCCGATCCGTCGCCCTAATCAAAGAAATGGGCAAGCGCCTGGCCACAGTTTTTGTCGCTCGCCCCTCCACTCTTTAGTTCTCAAAGTTGAGCGCCGGGACGGCGGCAGAGACGATGACATAGCCGTCCCGAATAATCCAGTGGCCGGTAATGAACGGCACCGGGGTTGGTCGCGCTAGGAGGTAGGAGACTAAAGTTCCGTCGAGGCGCAAGTCAATTTCGGCCTGATCGAAATCGAGCCACCGCCGCGTCATGGGGAACCACGTCTTGTAGGTGGCTTCCTTCGCACAAAACAACAGGCGGTCCGGGCAGGAGATGCCCGCCGCGCGGAGGCAGGACAACTGCGGCATCTCCCCTGGCCGGGCGATCATCGTCAACACGTGTTCCGGCAAGGGCTCCGCTGGCTCGGCGTCGAGTCCCATCGAGCGCACGTGTGTGGTGGGCGCTGCCACCGCTGCGCGCAACCCCTCGGTGTGCGTCATCGATCCCGTGTAGCCTTCCGGCCACAGCGGCATGCCCCGCTCACCGCGCAGAATAGGTTCCTCGCCGGTGTAATTAAGCTCCTTCAGCGCGCGGTGAGCGCACCAGCGGGCATCCCCAAATTCCGACTTGCGGACGTCCACGGCCTGCGAGACCACAGCGCGCTCCTCAGGGGATAGGTGATGGAAATTGAGGAGATTAGTCATCGACTCATCCGTGCGCACGTAGCAGTAGCGCGCAGACTCTGGGAAGAGGGAAGGCTCAAGCATGCTCGGCCCTCCCCGTCGTCTCATCGATGGTGAGCACCGGATACGGCCACTGCTGGAGGCCACCGTGTGCCTGCCATTCACGCGGATACCCTAGCGAAACCTCGATGTGGTCCACACCGTCGATATTGGCTCGGTTTGGCATGTGAAGATGCCCATAGACCACGGCTTTGGCGTTGTAGCGCCGCGGCCACGAACGCGTGTGGCGGGTACCGCACCACAAGGCCACTTCGGGCCAGCGCAAGTAGAGGGTCGGCTCCTGGACCAATGGCCAGTGATTGATGAGGACGGTCTCCCCTTCCACCCGGGACAGGCGCTTAATTGAATAGGCCAGCCGGTCCCAGCACCAAGCACGCACATCGACGAAGGGGGCAATGGCGAATTCATCGGTCATGACGATTTGCTTTTGCTTTGCGCTCGCAAGCTCTTGTTCGACCGTGGTCCCCGGCGGGCGAAAGCTGTAATCGTACAGCGTAAACAGCGGGACGACGGTCACCCCTCCGAAGACCGGATAAGGATCCTCTGGGGTAATCACGCCGATCTCACGGCAGCCTTCAACAAGCCGGTCGTATTTTGCGCGCCCCTTAAATGCGTCCTGTCCCCGAGAAAACAGCTCATGGTTGCCGGGCACCCAAATGACGGTGGCATAGCGGTTCTTCAGCCGCGCCAAGGTGTTGATCACTAGGTCAATGCGCTCGGCGACGTCCCCTGCGACGATCAACCAGTCATGGGGATTCGGCGGTACGAGTTCATCGATGCGCTCACCGTTGACTCGCACCGCCGCGTGGAGATCGGAGACGGCCCACAGAGTGGTCATAATGCCTCCTTCACACGAACATTCCCTCTACTTCTACCACAGGCTTAGACCCGCGCCCACCGCATCGAGCGAAAGCGCCAGACGACGCCTACCATGCGGATGAAGATGAACGCGGCGATCCCGCCCCATACTCCGCTAAGCCCGGTGCCAAGAGCAAAAGCCAACCAGACGCCGGGAAGGAAGCCTAGAAGTACCGCCGCCAAGGTCAGCGTGCGAAGAAAAGCTGCATCCCCAGCGCCGAGGAGAACGCCGTCCAAGGCGAAGACCACCCCGCCGATGATGACGAGGAAAGTCATAACCCACCAAGGTCCGGAGATCACCTCGAGGACTTCCGGGCTCGTGGTGAAGATCCGCGGGATGATCCCGGAACCAAGCGCAAGAATCACAGCAAGTCCAAGGGAGAAGGACGTCGAATAGAGCGTCACCTTAGTACCCACCGTGCGGGCGTAGCGCGCTGAGCCTGCACCCAGTGCCGCGCCGGTCAAGGCCTGGGCGGCAATTGCCAGTGAATCCAGCACAAGGGACAAGAAGTTCCACAACTGCATCAAGATTTGATGCGCGGCCAGTTGTGCGGTTCCGATGCGCGAAGCCACAGCTGCTGCGGATAAAAAGGCCACTTGGAAACTCAACGAGCGCACAATGAGATCGCGCCCCAGCACGAGCTGCCGGCGTACGACGCGCCAGCGGACTTCCCACGAGCCGGTATGCTCGCGGCGCAGTTCCCTGAGGAAGAATGCCGCGATGATTCCCATCCCCAACACCGTGGCTAAGGCTGACCCCTGCAGCCCCCACAAGTGCACGAAAATAGGCACTGCACTAGCGCCAGGAATCATACCGGCAAGTGTGAAATACAAGGGCTTGCGGGTGTCTTGTACGCCTCGCATCCAACCGTTACCAGCCATCGTGATGAGGGTAAAGGGAATCGCGATGGCGGCGATGCGCAGCCACTGTGCGGTCCCCTTCGCTGTTTCGGGGTTGCCGGTCAACCAGGAGGCAAAGACCCCGGCGAAGAGCCACATAAGGACCGCTAGGACCAGGCCGACGCCGACCGCAACCCACGTGGCCTGAACGCCTTCGGCTACAGCTTCCTCACGTTTGCCTGCACCGAACAAACGCGAAGCACGCGCGGTTGTGCCATAGGACAAGAAGGTCAGCTGGGTAGTGACCACCGAATGGATCGTGGCCGCAGCCCCCAGCGAGGCCAGATCCTGCGCGCCCAACCGTCCCACTACCGCGGTGTCCAGAAGCAAATACAGCGGCATGGCCGCTAAGACACCCAAAGCGGGCACGGCAAGGCGGAAGACTTCCGCCGCAGAAACCTTGACGGGTTGCTCGGAAGCCATTTAAGACAACACACCTACCAGCTGCGCAATAACCTCCTCAGGCGTGCCGTGCGCGGTATAGCCGGCGGCTGGAATATGGCCTCCTCCGCCAAAGGTGAGGGCCACCTCGGCACAGTTCACTGCTGAGGAGCGCAGAGACACCGCCCACACTTCAGGGGCCTGTTCCTTGAACACAACCCCGATGTCTGTGCCTTTCAGGGCGCGGACATAGTCGACGAAGGACTCGATCGCGGAATCTGCGTGCGTACTGACTTCCTCATGCGGCACGAAGAGGACAGCGAGGCGGTGCTCTCCTGCTGCTTCGATCCTGAGGCCCGAGAGGACGCGACCGATCATCTGCAGGTCATCGGCGGTGCTGGCGTCCATAAGCTCCAACGCGATCTGCTTGGTATCAAGCCCATAGAGCATCAGGCGCGCGGCAATATCGTGCATCGCTGGGCGGCCCCACCGGAAGTTACCTGTGTCGGTCACTAGCCCGGCGTACAGACAGTGCGCGATGACGCGATCAATCTGAATGGACAGCCTATCTAAGATATCGAGCAACACCACCGTGGTGGACTCACATACCGGATCCACAACATTGATCGCACCAAAGCCATCGTTAGAAGCGTGGTGATCGATGCACAGGACGCGCCCAACGGCCGCCATCTCCTCAATGCCCCGTGCTACCGACCCAGTCCGGTCGATCGATCCGCAGTCCACAGTGACATAAAGGTCATAGCCCTGCGGGAGCTCATCCACCAACTCGATTTCATCCACGGTGGGAATGGAAAACAGGTTGGCGGAAATGTCTCGGCGCTGGCCAATCACGGTGCGGGTCTGCTTACCGCGCTGACGAAGCGCCAAGGTGAGGGCGGCCGCAGAGCCAACGGCGTCGGCGTCAGGGCGCAAGTGGGTAATGATGCAAATGCTGCTGGCCTGGACCAGCGCATCAACTGCGGCTTCGTAGTTGGTTCGTGACACTTAGTCTTCTTCCTCATCCGAGGTCTTATACGGGTTCGCATCCCCAGCCGGCTTCGCGCCTTCCTTCAGCTTGGCCAGTTCTGCATCGCGTGCACGTGCGCGTGCAAGCACATCCTCCATGTGAGCGGAGGCTTCAGGGACGGTATCGAGCTCAAAAGACAACGTCGGGGTAAAGCGAACGGACAGCTCATCACCCACGATCTTGCGCAATTGGCCCTTGGCCCTTGTGAGAGCTTCGGCCGCCTGGTCAAAATTCGGCTCGGAATCAATATCCGTTCCGCGCACCGTGTAATACACGGTGGCATCATGCAGGTCACCCGTAACGCGGGCATCTGTGATGGTAACCAGTTCAAGGCGGCGATCCTTAATCTGGCGTTCAATCGCACTCGCAACGATTGTCTGAATGCGCTTAGCCATGCGTGCGGCGCGTGCGTGATCAACCATGGTGAAGCTCCTTTGCGTACGGTTACTGGCAACTAGTCTAGGATACCGATTCGCCGCCGTTCGGCCGAAACGACTAAAGCCCAGCCAGAATATTTACTGGCTGGGCTTTAGTATCTGAGCTCTGTTACTGAGTGAAGAACTCAGGTGCGGCTAGTCGCGCGGGACCTCGACTTCTTCGAAGGCCTGAATGATATCGCCTACCTGGATATCCGGGTAGGACAGAACCATACCGCACTCATAGCCGGCATTAATCTCGTTGGCGTCATCCTTCTCGTGGCGCAGGGACTCGATCTTGGCATCGGAGGTAATGACGTTTCCGTCGCGCACGAGGCGCACCTTGCCGTTGCGCTTGACCTTGCCCTCGGTAACCATACAACCGGCAATGGTGCCGACCGCGGAGGACTTGAACAGCGCGCGGATCTCCGCTGCACCGGTGTCGCGCTCCTCGTAGATGGGCTTGAGCATGCCCTTCAGCGCTGCCTCGACCTCTTCGATAGCACGGTAAATCACCGTGTAGTAGCGGATATCAACGCCCTCAGCGTTAGCTTCCTCAGTTGCCTTACCCTCAGCGCGGACGTTGAAGGCGATGATGACGGCGTCGGAGGCAGCAGCCAAGGTGACGTTAGTCTGCGTCACCGCACCAACACCACGGTCGATGATGTTGAGCTGTACCTCGTCGTCGACCTCGATATCCAAGAGGGCGTCTTCCAGTGCCTCGACGGAACCGGCGTTGTCGCCCTTAAGGATGAGGTTGAGCGTCGAGGTTTCCTTGAGCACTGCATCCAGATCCTCGAGGGAGACGCGCTTGCGCGCCTTCGCCTGCAGAGCGGAACGCTTGCGGGCATCGCGCTGTGCTGCAATCTGGCGAGCCACGCGGTCGTCCTCAACAACCAAGAGGTTATCGCCGGCACCTGGTACGCCATTGAGACCCTGCACCTGGACCGGGCGGGACGGACCGGCTTCTTCCACATCGTTACCGAATTCATCGAGCATACGACGCACGCGGCCATGGGCATCGCCGACCACGATGGAATCACCGATGCGCAGCGTACCGCGCTGGATGATGACCGTAGCCACCGGGCCTCGACCGCGGTCGAGGTGAGCCTCGATGGCAGAGCCCTGCGCGTCCATGTCCGGGTTAGCGGTGAGCTCTAGGGAAGCGTCCGCGGTCAGGATGACAGCCTCGAGCAGGTCGTCGATGTTGATGTTGTTCTTCGCAGAAATATCCACGAACATCGTGTCGCCGCCGTACTCCTCCGGAACAAGTCCGTACTCAGTGAGCTGACCACGAATCTTGTCCGGGGAAGCTTCCGGCTTATCAATCTTGTTAACCGCGACGACCACAGGGATATCCGCTGCCTTCGCGTGGTTGATTGCCTCGATGGTCTGCGGCATCACGCCGTCATCAGCAGCAACCACCAGGATGGCCAAGTCGGTGGACTTAGCACCGCGGGCACGCATGGCGGTAAACGCCTCGTGACCCGGGGTATCCAAGAAGGTGATGGTTCGCGGACCGTCTTCAACGTCCACCGTGGTTTGGTAAGCACCGATGCCCTGCGTAATGCCGCCGGCCTCGCCCGCACCTTCGTTGGTCTTACGGATGGTATCCAGAAGGCGGGTCTTACCGTGGTCAACGTGACCCATCACGGTCACGACTGGCGGGCGCTTCTCAAGGGCTTCTTCGCCGCCCTCGTCCTCACCAAATTGCAGGTCGAAGGACTCGAGCAGCTCGCGGTCCTCATCCTCAGGGGAGACAACCTGGACCTCGTAATTGATCTCCGAGCCCAAGAGCTGCAGGGTGTCCTCAGATACGGAGGCCGTAGCGGTCACCATCTCACCGAGGTTAAAGAGCGCCTGCACCAATGCTGCGGGATCCGCACCAATCTTCTCAGCGAAGTCAGCCAGGGAAGCACCGCGGCGAAGGCGAACAACCTTACCGCCGCCATCAGGCAAGCGTACGCCGCCTACCTCATGCTTCTGCTGCTCTTCAAACTCATGGCGCTTCTGACGCTTCGACTTCTTGCCGCGACGCGGTGCGCCACCGGGACGTCCGAATGCACCAGCGGTGCCACCGCGGCGTCCGCCGCGTCCACCACGGAAACCTCCGTGGCCTGGACCGCCGTGGCCTGGGCCACCACCGCGGCCGCCACGACCGCGACCGCCACCGCCGCTACCTGCGGCCTTCGACGGCATGCTGGCCGGATTCGGATGCGAAGGCATCATCGCTGGCGAAGGACGACGTCCACCACGGTTGCCATCGCCCTGCGGGCGGGCGCCGCCCTTACCGCCGCGGTTATCTCCTGGCTTGCCGCCAGAGCGCTGACCCTTGCTTCCGCCCGGGCGCGGCCCTGGGCTGGGTCGATCGCTGGAGCTACCCGTGGAGAACGGGTTATTGGCCACGCGGCGGGTACCGCCAGGCTTCGGCATAGAACGCGGGGTAACTGCGCGTTCGCCGCCCTTGCGCTGTGCTCCGGGCTTTGGAGCGCCGCCCGGCTTCGGGGCACTGCCCGGCTTGGGAGCGGCACCCGGCTTGGGGGCGCCGCTCTGCGTCGGAGCAGCACCTGGCTTCGGGGCACCACCTGGCTTGGGGCCAGGTTTTGGTGTGGCTGCTGGCTTCTTTTCTGCCGGCTTCTTCTCTGCAGTCTTCTTGGCAGCAGATTTCTTGGCAGCGGAAGCAGGGGTGGCTGCAGACGTGTTCTTGTCTGCGGGCTTGTCGTTGCCACCCTTTGCTTCATAGTGTGCGCGCATCTTCTTGATCACCGGCGGTTCGATGGTCGAGGATGCGGTCTTGACGAACTCGCCTTGTTCCTTCAGCGTGGCGAGCAGTTCCTTGCTGGTTACACCGAGCTGCTTTGCCAACTCGTGTACGCGTAGCTTTCCGGGCACTTGTCTCCTCTTTAATCTTTCTAGGAGCCAAGGCCGCGGAACACGGCTTGACCCCTAGTTAATGGCTATGGACTTTCATCGCTGATGCTGCTTCATCGTTGTGCGCTCATCAGTGTTCGGTCTTCCTTTTTAACTCTGGGCCGCACGGGCGATTGCCCGCCGACTGCACCTGCTGCTGAGCAGCGAGGTACTCACGTACGTGACCTGTGTCCACGTCTGTGGACAATCGGAGCGCGCGCCTGAAGGCACGGGTTCGCTCCGCCAGCTCTACTGCTTCCAGATCCGGTCTAATCCACGCTCCCCTCCCGGGAAGGCGGCGGCCTGGATCCGGAACAACACGGCGTCCTGAAGGATCGTCCCTATCGGCGACCACCCTGAGTAGTTCCGTGTCGGGATGCTTTTGACGCGTAGCAATACACGTGCGGAGCCGCTGTCCTTGAGACATCCAACTCCTTACGTCGTATCGCCACTATTCCTGCGCCACAGCATTCCTGCATGTGGGCCGTTGTCTACTCTACGCGAAAACGGGCCAAACCTTTAATCCCACCGCAGGCCCGTCGGAAAGCTAATCGCGAGCGGCATCAGAGTGAATATCAATCTTCCATCCAGTCAGGCGCGCCGCGAGGCGGGCATTCTGGCCTTCCTTACCGATTGCGAGCGAGAGCTGGTAATCCGGCACAGTCACCTTGGCCACTTGCGCCTCCGAGTCGAGGATCTCTACGCGCACGACCTTTGACGGAGCAAGAGCGTTGCCCACATAGACGGCAGGATCTTCGTTGAAATCGATGATGTCAATCTTCTCACCACCAAGTTCACGCATCACGTTGCTCACGCGCGAACCCTTCGGGCCGATGCACGCGCCCTTGGCATTGAGCCCCTTAACGTGACCGCGCACGGATACCTTCGAACGGTGGCCAGCCTCGCGGGCGATAGCAATGAGCTCAACCGAGCCATCAGCAACCTCTGGGACCTCCAGCTCGAACAGGCCACGCACCAGCTCAGGGTGAGTGCGCGACAACGTGATCTGCACCTTGGCTCCGGTGCGGTTCACGCCCACGACGTAGGCCTTAACGCGGTCGCCATGCTCGAGCTTCTCCCCCGGCAGCTGCTCGGCGGGCAGCAGGAAAGCATCCTGCGAGTCGTGTTCGGTACCCAGCTGCACCACGACGACGCCGCGCTTGTTCGCGTGAATATCGCGCTGGACGACGCCCGACACAACCGTTCCGGTGAGCTCCGAATAGGAATCGTAGGTTCGTTCCGCCTCATTCTCGCGCAGCTTACGCAGGATGGCATCGCGGACCGCCTGCGCGCCGATGCGCCCAAAGTTGTCGGGAGTGTCGTCGTATTCACTGATGACCTCTCCAGTCTCCGGATCACTCTCGGTCACGACGACGGTGACAGCACCGCTATCGGCGTCGATGTCGACGCGAGACTTCGTACCTTCCGCCTTGGTCTCGGCTGACTCGGCACGGTGATCCAGGTAGGAATACAAAAGGGCACCCGCAATCGCTTCGAGCAGGTCCTTTACCGGGACGCCGCGCTCGCGCTGAATCGTGCGAAGTGCCTCTAGGTCAATATTCACTTGTTAGTCCTCTCGGGTTGCCGAGTTCTGCTCGGCGAAGTCGAACGTCTGCTGTGCCGCCTCCAGCTCCATGGCTGAAGGTTGGGCAAATTCAATTTCTACCACTGCGCGGCTTAGATTTTCCAATCGCTCAACCTGATAGCGCACCTCCTTTTTCACAGTGGTGATGAGCGCCACGGATTCTTCATCCTCGGACAGCGCTCCGATACGGGCGACGCGGGTCGTGCCAGGTTCCTCGGTGAGCGCGTAGCCCACGAGCCTCCCTTGGTTGCGGCGCCAGTGGCGCGGGGCACTCAGCGGAAAGTCCACCCCCGGCGTCGACACCTCCAGGGTGTAACCCGCGCCAAAGTTGAGGGTGCCCGCCTCTTCCTGTGCATCAAAGAGCGCCGAAATCTCCTGCGAGAGCTCCTCAATGAGATCGGAACTTGGGCGTTCGTCACCGTCAACACGGATGATGACCTGAGATTTCTTTCCTGCACGAGTGGTCTTCACGTCCTCGATGTCGAGGCCGCGCGCGGCGGCGACAGGCTGCAGGATTTCGGTTAGTTGCGCGGGTGTTGGGAATGCCATGCGCTCTAGACTAGGACACCCGGGTAGGGTCTATCGCGTGAACCGCCGAGTAGTTGTGCCCACCCTCTTAGTCTGCGCCGCCCCCTGGCTGGGCGGCTGCCAAGCCACCGACGCGATCGTGGATTATTTTGGCCCCCATGCAGACCCTACGTTGACCTCTCTGGCTCACGATGCCAGCGCCGACGCCCACGCACTGCAGAAACTCGATCCCGATGCCGCGTCCCTGCGCGCGCAGCACGCAGACGAGCTTTACTCCGAAATTGAGCGCCTCTGCGGCCGCGACGAGGAAGGACACGTTCCGCGCTCCTGCGAAGTGAATCGTGAGGGTGAAGCACACGAGGCCACCGATGCGGCTGCCGTGCTTGCCGCAGCTTCTTCATCGACTGAGGAGCAGCTTGACGCGGTCTCCCCGGAATCTCGGCCCTTGCTCGTCGCCCAAGCCATCGCAATGGAGGCCCGCTCCACCGATGAACCGGGCGCTGTGCCGGAGCTGACGGAGGGTGACGCTGACCTCGCCACCGAACTCTTGGACTGGGAATACCAGCAGGTGTATGCCTTGGACTTTGCTCGTTCCTATGTCACACCTGACGTCGAAGAGCTGGTTGATGAGCGCCTCGCTCTGCACGAGAGCCGCGTCCTCGCACTCCAAGAAGCAGTAGCCAAAATCGGACCAGTGCCACAGCCCGCAGCGGCCTACACCTCGTCCTCCGGTGAGCTGCCCGTAGACGCCGCCTCAGCGCGCGCGTTCCTTGACGACGTCGCGCATAGTGACACGGTGACATGGGCCTCCGCCGCCTCACAGGAGGCGCCCAACCAAGCGGCACCCAATGCTGAATGGCGAAGCTGGCTTATTTCTGTAGCCGCCCAATCTCACCGCATCAGTGCAGCTTAATTCCTCCCTCGCGGGCTCGATTTTCCTGAGCTACCGACGTTTGGCGTTCTTTTCGGCGTACAGCGACCAGGCATAGCGCATGACCGGAATCTGCAACGGCAGACACACCGCGTGGTAGATCTTCTTGCCGGTTGATGCCTTGCCGCTTTCTAAGTCCCTGTAGGCCTGGTAGAAGTTCGCCGGCCACACGGCGGCGAGCAAAGCTAGGGCTGAAAGGCCGCCTGCAGGCCGCGTCGATGGGTTCGCCAGGAGCGCACCGGTAACCACTTCCCAGGCGCCAGAGGTGAAGTTGTAGAAGCGAGCCGACCCTGGAAGTTGTGGCGGGATGATGGACTCGAAGGGCTTCGGCTTAGCAAAATGCAGCACTCCCATGGCAGAGAGTGCTGCAGCCATTGAATATGCCAGTGCGGGGTGGTGAGAACTCATACCCGCGAGCCTACGCGCTTAACGCACCTAGCCGCGGATGAGCTCCGTTAAGGTGTCCACGATGGAGTCTGCGGGGACCTCACGGGTTTCGCCGCCACGGATGCGCAACTCAATGATGCCGTCCTTGAAGGAGCGGCCCAGGATGGCGATAAAGGGCATACCCAGCAGCTCCGCATCCTTGAACTTCACGCCCGGGGAAACCTTGGGGCGGTCGTCGAAAAGCACCTCGATGCCAGCGCGATCTAGGTCCTCCACCAGCTTCTGACCGGCCTCGAGGGCAGCGGCGTCCTTGTTCGCCACGGCCACGTGCACCTGGTACGGGGCCACGGCCACTGGCCAGTTGAGGCCCTTCTCATCGTGGCGCTGCTCCGCCAGCACGGCGAGCATGCGCGTGACACCAATGCCATAGGAGCCCATGGTCGGCACGGCGCGCTTGCCATTCTCATCCAGAATCTGGACATCGAATGCTTCGGTGTACTTGCGGCCCAGCTGGAAGATGTGGCCCAACTCAATGCCGCGCTCCAGGGTCAGAGTGCCCTGACCGTTCGGCGCCGGGTCACCTTCCTTGACCTCCGCGGCCTCGATGAACTCACCCACGGTGAAATCACGGCCGGCCACCAAGCCGACGACGTGACGCTGCGGGGCATCCGCGCCGGTAATCCACGACGAACCGGAAACTACGCGCGGGTCGGCATAAACCTTCACGTCGTGAGCGTTGAGGGCACGCGGGCCAACGTAGCCCTTGACCAAGAAGGGGTTCTTCTTGAAGTCGCCCTCGCCGGCGAGCTCAAACTCGACTGGCTCCAGCGAAGCCTCCAAGCGCTTTTCATCCAGCTCGCGGTCGCCCGGAATAAGGACGGCGGCCAGCTCCCATTTCTTCTCTTCCTCAGCGGCCGCGGGCGCAGCCACCTTGATCATCATGCACTTGAGGGTGTCCGCTGCGGTGACCTCGCGGCCGTCGACAGTAATGCCAGCACCCTTAGCCCACTCCACCAGGGACTCGATGGTCTCGGATTTCGGAGTCTCGTGCTCCTGTGCCTCCGGCAGACCGTCGAAGGGAATCTCCTCCGGCGCCTGGGTCACTACTGCTTCCACGTTGGCTGCGTAGTCTCCCTCCGTGGCGCGAACGAAGGTATCCTCACCCACCTCGGACACGGCGAGGAACTCCTCGGAGGCCGAGCCACCCATCGCACCGGAGGTGGCCTTACAGATCGCGTAATCGATCTCTAGGCGGTCGAAGATGTTCTGGTAGGCCTTGCGGTGGCGGGCATAGGACTCATCGAGCCCCTCATCCGTCATGTCGAAGGAGTAGGAGTCCTTCATGGTGAATTCGCGGCCGCGCAGCACGCCAGCGCGCGGACGTTCCTCATCGCGGTACTTCGTCTGAATCTGGTACAGCGTGACCGGGAAGTCCTTGTAGGAGGAATACATATCCTTCACCGCAGTGGCGAACATCTCCTCATGGGTCGGGCCCAGCAGCATGTCCGCACCCTTGCGATCCTTAAGCCTGAACAAATTATTGCCGTATTCCGTCCAGCGGTTCGACTGCTCATAAGGATCGCGCGGCAGCAGCGCCGGGAAGAGCATCTCCTGGCCACCGATGGCGTTCATTTCCTGGCGGATAACGTCTTCGATCTTGCGCATGGCGCGCAGTCCCAATGGCAACCAGGTGTACACACCCGGCGCGACGCGGCGCACATAGCCTGCGCGGACGAGAAGCTTGTGGCTGGGGACTTCGGCATCAGCCGGATCCTCACGAAGAGTGCGGAGGAAAAGCTCAGAAAGACGTGTAATCATGGTTGCTCAGTCTACATCGCTAGCATGTAGCCATGCTGATCATCCTCCCTCCTTCTGAGACCAAAGCACACGGCGGCAGCGGCGCGCCCCTCAACTGGGAAGAGCTCTCTTTCCCCGCGCTGAATCCAATACGCCAAGAAATCGCTGCTGAATTGTCTTCTTTGCCCCTCGACGAGGCGCAAAAGGTGCTCAAGCTCTCGGAAAAGCTGCGCGGGGAAGCCGAGTCCAACCGCGAGTTGGCGTCCTCCCCCACCATGCCCGCGCTGGAGCGGTTTACGGGCGTGCTGTACGACGCCCTCGATTCCCCTTCCCTTCCCCCAGCCGCGCGTCAACACCTCGCTGTGGGTGATGCGCTCTTCGGGTTGCTGCGCGCCGATGATCTCATCCCCCACTACCGGCTTTCAGGTGGCACCAAGTTGGGCGGGAAGACTCTCAAGTCTCGCTGGGGTACGGCCATCACCGATGAGCTGCGCGCGCTTATCGACGCAGGCGAGTTCCTCATCGACATGCGCTCGGGCACCTACCAAGAGCTGGGCAAGCTCAAAGAAGCCTCCACGGTGCGCGTGGAGTCAGTGCAGGAGGATGGCTCCCGCAAGGTGGTCTCCCACTTCAATAAGCACTACAAGGGGGAACTCGCTCGCGTACTCGCCCTCCAGGGCGAGAATGTCTCCTCCCTCGAGGATGCCGCCCGCGTAGCCCAGGAGGCGGGCATGAGCACCGAACTGCGCGGCACCGAGCTGGTGCTCGTGGTCTGATTTATCTATTTATCAATTTATCTACGCCCGCCGATTTATCTATTTATCAATTTATCTATTTATCAATTTATCTGGTTGCTATATACTTCCAGCATGACTGGAAACCCTTTTCGCCCAACCTTTGGTGCCAGCCCACTTAAGTGGGCTGGCCGCAGTGCGGTCCTCAATGACTTCACGGTTGGGCTCGACGGCGGAGTTGGCAACCCTAATCGCGCAATGCTTATTAGCGGTCATCGTGGGATGGGCAAAACGGTCCTGTTGACTGAGCTCGAGGACATCGCAGCCCAACAAGGATGGGCTGTTATTCGAGTCAGTGGTCGAAGCAATTCAGTCACTCAGCTCATCGACTCCATCATCCCAGAAAAGATCAACCAGCTGGCTTCTCCATCAACCCGTCGAATCAAAGACATACGTATAGCGGGCCTCGGTGGCATTGGTACTGAAGAGATTGGTACGCCACCAGTGCCAGCATTAGAATCGCGCTTGCGCGAACTCTCCGCTCATCTCCGAGACAGCGGAATTCTACTTACTATCGATGAGATTCAGGACGCCGATCCTCATGACCTTGAGATAATCGCAGTCGCATTCCAGCATCTTGTTCGCGATGAACTCGACGTTTCCATCGTGATGGCAGGGCTTACTGCCGGTGTTGACAAGCTTCTACACCTGCCGGGAACAACGTTTCTGCGCCGTGCCCGCAGATTTCACCTAGGACCTGTTAACCCGCAAGCTACGACCAGCGCTTTCAAAGATACGGCAGCTTTGACTTCGATTGCTTTCAACGACGAAGCCGCCGACCGCGCTACTGAAGCGAGCCACGGTTATCCCTTCCTCATCCAGCTCATCGGGTACTTGGCCTGGAACGCTGCATCCCAAGCCAGTGAGACGACCATTTCCTCAACAACCGTCGACGCAGTTCTTGGTGAGGCAATCACGGCAATGGGAACCCAAGTGCACGATCCTGCGGTACGTGCGCTCAGCCAACGACAACTTGAGTACCTTCACGCGCTGGCTGATATCGCAGATGAGGCGGGGACGGCCACATCTGGCGCTATCGCTCACGAGCTGAAGACAACGACGACGTCTCTCAGTGAAGTGCGCGCGCGTTTGCTAGAGCAGGGGCTTATCGATGCCCCACGGCACGGCACGGTTGCTCTCGCCCTGCCGTACCTCCGCGATTATCTTCACGCAGGCGGCGAACAAACCTACGTGGACTAAACGTTACTGATTACACCAGCGGGTTATAACGCAAACTATTGCGTTTGAGCTCGCACTCAGTGGCGATAGAGATGCCGGAGGCAATCTTTCCGCGCTCACGAAGGCGGAACATGGCGTCCACGACGCGATCACGCAAGCCCCATGGATCGATGGTGTTGATGTAGACCTTCGTGCCGCCTTCAAAGCCGGCCAAGGTCGATACCCTGAGCTTGATCATCACGCGCCACGGCTGCGGCAGATCCACGCTGGGTGGGCGGTGGTGCCACTCTTCATTGCATGCCACATCCGGCCCCACTGCGGCGTGTGCAGCATGGATCAGATCCGACATTCCACGGACTTCGCCAGGTGTTTGTTCCCACGGTTCACAGCGGGGCGACTTGGAGAAGATCTCCAGCGTGGGATAGCGGTGGCCAAAGCCGGCGAAGAGGACCGCATAGTCATTCTCTGCGATAACAAGGTTGCGCTTTGCCGCATACCCAACTGCCCAATCGTTGTACATGTTGGGGTGTGCACGTAGAATCGCATTTTCTTGCTGGGCTGCCATGCCCAGAGCATCAATCGCGACGAGCTGCTTGTGCAGGTGGTCGAAGGACGCGCCCGCCGGTGCCAGCCAGTTCTGGAACACGGCGACATAAGAGGCATAGCGGTTTCGCTGGTAGAGCTCGCGCGTTGATTCCGCGGTGAAGGTTGTGAGCAGAAAGTGCTCATCGGGGCTCAGCGTGCCGGAGGAAGCCAGCTGGCTGTCGTCGACCGCCCCCTCCACGAAGTGGCGCGAAGAAATGATGACATCGTGCCCGCCACCGAAGAAGCCATCGGCGAGGGCGAGGAGAGAGTCGTCGCCCAGCGCGGCGTCTTTGCCCGCGGCCTTGAGTTTGGTGCGCACCACGTTGAGTACGTGCAGGCGCCCGGCCTCATCGGCTTCATATTTCTCCTTGTGCTGAGCTAGGTCTGGGTCCATGGTGAAGCCATAGTTCTCATGCCAGTAGTCATAAGACACGATCTCAAAAAGGTTAGGAACCCGGCGAAACACCGGCTGGGTTGTGTCCAGCTCGTGTGGAAGGAGCCCGCGCTGGATCTCCCCCGAAGCCAGGATGCGGGACTTTTCCGGCGGGGTGTCTAACATGCGCCCGGAGCAAAAAGCACAGCTGTGCGTCATGGCATCGGCCGTCAGGGGCTGCGGATCCTTCGCAGGACGTGAGAGCGGACGGTTTCCACGTCCCGGCACCGTCCACACCTCCGTTCCGGAGAAGGGGTTGACCTGTTTGACGGTCCCATCCGCCATGGTCTGGATAGGTTCGACGCGGCTAAAGAGTGCTTCGCTCATGCAGCCCAGCGTAGACCTCCCTGCTCACCGGTGCGACTAGACTTAAGCCTCATGCAGCACCGATTCTTTGAAGTAGATGTCTTTGCCACTGGGCCGTTTACGGGAAATCCCCTTGCTGTGGTGGCGGATGCCGACGGCTTGAGCACCGAAGAGATGCAGCGCATCGCACACTGGACAAACTTTTCGGAGACAACCTTCCTGTGCTCGCCTACGGATCCACGTGCAGACTACCGAGTGAGGATTTTTACCCCGTACGAGGAGTTTCCTTTCGCCGGCCACCCGACGCTGGGCAGCGCACGCGTGGCGGCGGAACTACTCGGAAAGAACGGCACCCTGATTCAGGAATGCGGAGTTGGGTTAGTCACCGTGCGCCAGGAAGAAGGCCGCTTCGCCTTCGCTACCCCGCCCTTGGTGCGTGAAGGGGCGCTTAGTGATGAGGAGCGCGCTGAGGCAGCCGCCGCCCTCGGGATCGACGAGGACAGCATCTTTGACTCCGGCTGGGTAGACAACGGGCCCGGCTGGCGCCTAGTCCAGCTCGAGTCTGCCGAGGCCGTGCAAAATCTTCGCCCCACGCCCACTCCGGGCGTCAAAGTGGGCGCTGTCGGGCTCACCGGTGATAATCACCCCGCTTATGAAGTCCGCGCCATCACCGGACAATTCGAGGATCCCGTCACCGGTTCCTTCAACGGCGGCGCTGCCCAATTCCTGCGCGCCAAGGGCGCTGTCCCTGCCCGCTATACCGCGGCACAAGGCCGCCAGGTAGGGCGCGATGGCCGCGTCTATATCAACGACGACGGTCATGATATCTGGGTCGGCGGCAACGCCCACGTTCGCGTGCACGGAACACTGGAGTCACGCGATGTCTGATGCCTCCCTCCCTTTCGAGCTACGCAGCGAGTTCGCCCAACGCCTTTCCCACATGGTCACGGCGAGCCGGGGCGAAGAACAGCCAACGGCGCGAATGGTAGTGCTCAACGAAGAGCTAGCCGCCGAACTGGGCCTCGACCCGGACTGGCTGCGCAGCGAAGATGGCCTGGAGTTTCTCCTCGGCCGCGGGCCAGTTACTCCCCACGCAATGGCCTACGCCGGTTTTCAATTCGGCCAATACAACCCGACAATGGGTGACGGCCGCGCCCTGCTCTTGGGCGAAGTCACCGGCCCCACCGCTGCGCACAACCCCACGGGCCTCTGGGATCTGCATGCCAAAGGGACAGGACTAACCCCCTATTCGCGCTATGGCTCTGATGGGCGCGGCACGCTGCGCTCAATGCTGCGTGAATATCTCTTCTCCGAGTCGATGCACGCCCTCGGTGTACCCACCACACGGTCGCTGGCGGTCATCGGGACCGGCCGTCCCATTCAGCGCCAGATGGTGGAGGAAGCAGGCGTTCTCGTGCGCGTTGCCGCGAGCCACATCCGTGTTGGTTCCTTCCACTTCGCCGCGCACTCGCAGGTCCCCGGGTTGCTCCAACAGCTCGCCGATTACACCATTGAACGCCACTACCCTGGCGCCGACTACCGGGAGCTGTTTACCCGCGTCATGGACGCACAGGCAGCGACGGTTGCCGGGTGGATGCAGGTGGGTTTCATCCACGGCGTGATGAACACCGATAACACCACGCTATCGGGTGAGACGATTGACTACGGGCCGTGCGCGTTCATGGAAAACTATGACCTCAATACCTGGTTTAGCTCCATCGATACGCAGGGCCGCTACCGCTTTGGGCGCCAGCCCGACATCTTGGGATGGAACCTTGCACGGTTGGCGGAATCACTGCTGCCGCTTTTCGACGTCTCCCCCAACGCCGCCCTCACCTGGGCTCAGGAGGCCATCAATTCCTTTGGCGAGCGCTATGAAAAGGCGCGCCGCCGCGAAGCCGCGAACCGTTTGCAGATTCCCGATGAGCTCTTCCAGGACTATAGTGCGGCCCTTGCACAGTCCGCTCCGGATCTCACGCAGGCCCACCGCAATCTCATCAGCGCAGCGGCGGGTGAACCGGCAGAAGCCTATGAGATGTTTGGTGACGCTCGATTTGTTGATGCCTACCGTGCTAGTGGCCCCAACGTCGAGTCTCTCAAGCAAACCGTGCCCCGCGTGATTCCCCGCCCGCGTCTGGTCGAGGCCGCACTGAGCGATGCTGAAGAATTCCCCCGCTTGCTTCACGCCACCACGCGTCCCTTTACTGCCGCACCAGAATACGAGCAACCGGGTGGCACGGAAGGCTACCTCACCTACTGCGGAACGTAAGAGAAGAAAAGGAAAACACACCGCCGCCCCGAGGCCTCCGTAGGAAAGGAAACGGAGTCTCAGGGCGGCGGTGCGTCTCTATCTTTCACTGCCACGCTCCCGGTCGGTTTCTCAGGCCGACCGCCCCGCGCGGCTGGGGTTCTCTCTATCTCTCTCGCATGCGCTCTCTCAAACGCACACCATTATTATGGGGCGCTCTCCTTGGTGGAGCGTTCCGGTGCACTGGACGCTCCCTGCCAGTTACTGAGAATTACCTGCGAGCCAGGCACCTACGAGCCGAAAGGAGAAATTACTTGGACTCAAGCTGCAGGGTCTTCTGCGTGTACTCCCACATCTCGTTGTAGAGCTTCTTGTCCTTGGAGAGCTTGGTGCCGTAGGAAGGAATCATTTCCTGAATCTTATCGCCCCACTGGATCATGTGCTCACCGAAGCAGCGCTCCAGCAGCTCCACCATGATGGCCGGGGTGATGGACGCTCCCGGGGAAGCGCCGAGCAGGCCGGCGATGTTGCCCTCAGGGTTATTGATGAGGGTGGTACCGAACTCCAAGGAACCGAACTGCGGTGCACCCGCCGGCTTAATCACCTGAACGCGCTGGCCAGCGATGACGGTCTCCCAATCTGCCGGGTCTGCGCTCGGGACGTACTCCTTCAGGGTCTCGACGCGCTTGTCGAAGTCCTTGAGGACCTCAGTAACCAGGTACTTGGTCAGGCCGAACTCCTGTGCCGCAACGCCCAGGTAAGAGGTGATGTTATCCGGACGAATGGACTTAAACAGGTCCAGGTAGGAGCCCTTCTTGAGGAACTTCGGGGACCAGCCGCCGTACGGGCCAAACAGCAGGCCTTGCTCGCCATCAATGACGCGGGTATCCAGGTGCGGCACGGACATCGGCGGAGCGCCCACAGCAGCCTTGCCATAAACCTTGGCGTGGTGCTGCTTAATCAGATCCGGGTTCTTAGAACGCAGCCACAGACCGGAAACCGGGAAGCCTGCGAAACCAGAAACCTCGCGGACCCCAGCCTTGCGCAGCAGGTCGAGCGCGTAGCCGCCTGCACCCACGAAGACGAACTTGGCGTGGACGGCCTCGTAGTCACCGGTGTGCAGGTTCTTTGCCACCACGCGCCACTTGGAACCATCGCGCTTGATATCGACGACCTCGTGGCCGTAGCGGATCTCGGTACCCGCTGCCTTAGCCGCGGTGAAGAACTGCTTCGCCAGGGCACCAAAGTTGACGTCGGTACCAACTTCGGTCCAGGAAATAGCGACCTTCTGGGCGTTGAAGTCACGGCCTTCCGACATCAGAGGAAGCTTTTCCTGGAAAGTAGCGTCATCATCGCTGAACTGCATGTTCGGGAACATGTGGTTATCCTTCAGTGCATCGAAGCGGCGCTTCAGGTAGTCAACCTGGATGGAACCCTGTGCAAAGGACACATGCGGAACTGGATTGATGAAGGCCTTCGGGTCCGTCAGAATGCCGTTGTTGAGCTGGTGGGACCAGAACTGGCGCGAAACCTGGAACTTCTCATTAATGTTCATGGCCTTGGAAACATCAATGCGGCCGTTCTTCTCCGGGGTGTAGTTCAACTCGCACAACGCGGAGTGGCCAGTACCAGCGTTATTCCACGGGGAGGAGGACTCAAGCGCAGGGCCGTCCAAGCGCTCGAAGACCATCTGGGTCCAGCTGGGCTCGAGCTCACGCAGCATGGCGCCGAGGGTGGCGCTCATAATACCTGCACCAATGAGTGCGACCTCAACCTCGTCTACTACTTGTGCTGTCTTCTTATCGGAGGACACTGTACTTATTACCTCTTTAAGTCGATGTATTCGATGTGGTCAAATGCCCCGCACATGTGGGTGCACAGGGCGCGGTGAGAAAGCGCTCGACGATGCTAGGGTCCAAGCTGGCATACAGACCACCCCTGCGGAAGGTCCGTCAAGCATTAATTCCACTTTACGCCCCTTATTGCGAAATAGGCATTCCTGAAAAAATAAATGCCCGAATTCGAATTTGTTACCCCATTTGTGGTGCAGGGTGTTTCCCGTCAGCGCTCCGCTCTGCCGGACGCATCTGGCCGCGCAACCTATCATGAATCCCATGACGCATAACGAACTCGAATGGTCAGAAGACATCCTCGGCCCCGACTTCCAGGCCGCTCCACTCGAACTCGGCACCGACCCTGACGGCGAAGACACTGTCTGCGCGACGCTCGTGCGCTACTGCCCCGGCGGCGACGCCCATGATGATCGCCCCGCCTTACTGTGGGTCCACGGGATGACAGACTATTTCTTCCATGACCACGTGGCACGGTACTTTTATGAGCTCGGCTATGCCTTCTACGCCCTCGATCTGCGCAAGTGCGGACGCTCTCGACGGGACGGTCAGACCTGGCACTACATCAGCGACTTGCAGTACTACGACGCTGATCTCAATGCAGCTCTCGATGCCATCCCCAACCAGCGTGTCATCATCATGGGCCACTCCACCGCCGGCACCATCACCGCGCTCTGGCTCGATCGCCTTCGCCGCCATGATCGCGAGCGATTCGCACGCATCGCTGGTGTCGTGTTCAACAGCCCCTGGCTTGCCATGATGGGAATACCGAATAGTGCCTTTGAGGCACTCAAGCACGTTATCTATGCCGGCGCTGCCATCGCCCCACGACTCGAAATACCCGCCGGTGACCTCACAACCTATGGGGAGTCGGTCCATTCCGGGGAACAGGGCGACTGGGACTTCGATCTTCGCCTGAAGCCGCTGGGCGGACACCCCAAGTTCCTGGGTTGGGTTGCAGCAGTCTTCCGCGGCTTCGACGCAATCCACTCCGGCCGCATCAACATTGGGCTCCCGCTGCTCACTATGACCTCTGGACGCTCCGAGCTCAACCGGCCATACAGCGAGTCCTCCAATACCGCCGATACTGTCGTTGATGTACGGCAAAGCCAGCGCTGGGCCAAGGAACTCAGTGCTCGCTACACGCTTCACGTTGTCAACAATGGGCGCCACGATCTCTTTCTCTCGCGTCCCGAGCCGCTCCAAGACGCTCTCTCCGCCACGGCGGAATGGTTGAGCACAGTAGCACCACTTGAGACGGATTAGCCTCCCGCGCCTCGCGCTCCTAAAAGCCTCCACGGTTTGCGGCTAGTCAACCTTTAGAATGATCGGCATGACTTCCGCACAGCACTTTGACCTCGTCATCATCGGCACCGGCTCGGGAAATTCAATACCCTCTCCCGAGTTTGACGATAAATCCATCGCCATCATTGAGAAGGGAACGTTCGGCGGCACGTGCCTCAACGTAGGCTGCATCCCCACGAAGATGTACGTCTACGCCGCCGACGTTGCGCTCGCCGCGCGCGAGGCCACGCGCCTTGGGCTCAGCGCCCACGTGGATGCTGTGGATTGGGAGGGCATCGTCAAGCGCGTGTTCCACAACCGAATTGATCAGATTGCCCAGGGCGGCGAAGAGTACCGCCGTGGCGAGGAAACGCCCAATATTACAGTCTTTGATCAGCACGCACGGTTCATCGGACCGAAGACCCTGCAGGCGGGTGAGGACATCATCACCGGTGACAATATTGTCATCGCTACCGGTTCACGCCCCGTGCTACCCGAGCCATATGCCAGCACCACTGCCCCGGTTCACACCAATGAAGACATCATGCGGCTTGAGAAGCAGCCGCGCAGCCTCATAGTGGTAGGTGGCGGTTACATCGCCATGGAGTTTGCTCACGTCTTCGACGGCCTGGGGACCGACGTCACCGTGGTCAACCGCTCGGAGAAATTCCTCCGTTTCCTCGATGAGGACCTAAGCTCCCGCTTCAACGACCTCGCACGAAAGCGCTTCGACGTCCGCATCGGCACCGCCACTACGCTCGATGAAACCGAAGACGGCGTACGCCTTACCTTGGACAGCGGGGACGTCGTGGAGGCAGATGCCATCCTCGTTGCCACCGGCCGCCAGCCCAACGGCGACCAGATGGATCTTTCTGCCAGCGGCATTGAAATGCATGAGGACGGTCGGATCAAGGTCGACGAGTTTGGCCGTACAACCTGCGAGGGCGTGTGGGCGCTCGGGGATGTTTCATCTCCGTACATGCTCAAGCACGTGGCCAATGCGGAGCAACGAGCAGTGCAGCACAATCTGCTGCACCCGGACGATCTCCAGCCCATGCCCCACGAACACGTTCCCGCCGCCGTCTTTACCCACCCACAGATTGCATCGGTGGGCCTCACTGAGGCGCAAGCCCGCGAGGAGGGCTACGACGTCACAGTAAAGGTGCAAAACTTTGGCGACGTTGCCTATGGCTGGGCCATGGAAGACTCAACGGGCATCTGCAAGCTCGTGGCCGACCGGGCCACCGGCAAGCTCCTCGGCGCCCACATCATGGGCCCACAGGCCTCCACGCTTATACAGCAACTGATCACCGCGATGAGCTACGACCTCGACATGCGCAATTTCGCCCGCTCTCAATATTGGATCCATCCGGCACTGCCAGAAGTAGTGGAAAACGCAGTTTTGGGACTAGAGTGGCTGGAGTGAAAGTTACATCGAAATGAGTGACGTTTTTCACATTGGCGTTGAACTAGTTTCACCATTCCCGCTGAACACCACTACAAGCACGTTTTAACGCCAGCAACATCTACCAGAAACCTTTACGAAACTCACCCATTCCGGGGGTAATAACAGGCAGGCGATAAAAGAACGCTCAAACTGACGTGCATTTTGCCTGACCGTTGGCTAGGTTAATTACGGACACCGGAACGAGCCGATACTCTCTACCGGCTCAGTGTGTTTTGGGGATACCAAACTAATCCCTATCCCTGTAAATCAAGACCTCCCAACCAGAGGCCTTGCACGTACGACACTAAGGACTTTTGATATGCGTATCCGCAATGCAGCCCTCGCCGGCGCTACTGCTCTCGCTGTTGCCTTCGGCGGCTCCACCGTCGCTTTCGCTGAGACCACTGAGCAGGGCGATAACACCGTCACCGTTGAGGACCAGAGCCAGTCTAATCAGAGCCAGTCTAATACCGCTCCGGGCGGCAAAGCCGACACCACCCCTGAGGATTACACGCCTTCCCTGTCCTCCAAGATTGGCAGCAAGGTTGAGGGCGACCAGGCAGCCGACGGCACTGCCATCTTCGGTTCCTCCAAGGACTTCTCCGGCCAGCCGGAGTGGGCAAAGATCCTCTACGGTCTAACCGTTGTTGCTGGCCTCGGCACTCTGCTCGGCACCATCATCGGCCCCGTACACAACTTCCTCGTACACGGCCCGTCCTTCTAAGCAACAGCCACACGGCTTCACCAAAACTTCCGAAAGGTAATTTTCACAATGCGTAACTTCCGCACTGCAGCCGTTGCAGCTGCTACCGCTGTCACCGTAGCTTTCGGCGGCACCGTCGTTGCCTCCGCAGAGACCGCGAACACCAACGAGGGCACCACCTCCTCGACCGAGAACACCAACGAGGGCTCCTCCAACGAGGGCTCCTCCAGCTCCTTTACCCAGCTGGGTAAGAAGTGGGGCGCATGGGAAGAGGGCGAGGACGGCAAGCCTGTCGTTAAACCTGAGAACAAGGTCACCGGCGAGGATATGTGGGGCACCGAGACCGACCCGAACATGCCGGAGTGGGCTTCCAAGTGGAAGAAGGGTGCTATCGCCCTGGGCGTCTCCTCCGTCATCGGCGCTATCATCGGTGCCTACAACTACGCTGTGTACAACAACATCATCCCGCAGCACGTGCTGGATCCGATTTTCCGCCGCTAATTAAGTTGCGGGTACGCTGACTTAGTTCAGCGCACTTTTCTAGCGCCCATCCTCTTGTCGTGAGGATGGGCGCTTTTGCATGCTTGGGCCCAATGCTGAGTAGCTGGGACGCTTTAAGCGGGATATGCGGGCATATTAATGATAGGAATTCCGTGAATCCCTCCAATGTTTACGCTAGAATCGCTCAAGTGACTTGGGGCACCCTATAGTTACTGCAGTTCCTACGATGTTTAAAAGGATTCACACTATGCGCATTCGCAAGGCCACCATTGCCGGTGCTACCGCTCTCGCTGTTACATTCGGCGGCGCCACCGTTGCTTCCGCTGCAGAGGGCAGCAGCAACGACTCCGCAACCAACTCTTCCGCAACCGCTGGTGAGCAGCAGGGCAACCAGAAGGCGGGCGGCTCCTCCGAGCTGGGCAAGGCACTCGACGCCGACAAGGAAGCCAACGCCCAGAACATCTTCGGCCAGAAGTCTTCTATCTCCGGTGAGCCGAAGTGGGCACAGGCCCTCGCTGGCATCGGCATCGTCGCCACCATCATCACCATCGCCGGTGGTCTGGTTGGCCCGGCACTGAACTACCTCAAGTACGGCATGTAGTTCTCCCCTTCCCCTTCTAACCCACTTTCTGAAAGGCTTTACTCAAGATGCGTAAATTCCGCACCGCCGCCGTTGCTGCTGCAACCGCCGCTACCATCGCCTTCGCTGGCACCACCGTTGCTTCCGCCGCTGAGGCTGTTGAGGGCTCCGGCCTGACCGAGCAGCAGGTTCAGGAGGAGCTCCAGAAGGACGCTACCTCCTCCGAAATGTCCTCCGCGCTCTCCTCTGAGGGCGAGGGCTCCCTCTCCTCCAAGCTGGGTGGCGTGACCGACGGCAACATCACCGGCAACGGCGCCGACGCTTTCGGCTCCACCAAGAACGAGTCCCAGGTTCCGCAGTGGCTGGACCTCTGGCGTGGTGGCACCATCGCTATGGTCGCCGCTGCCGCTGTCTCCACCGCAGTCGCCGGCTACAACTACGCCGTGTTCTCCGGCATGATTCCGGACTACGTTGGCCAGGCTTTGAAGAACGTCTCCTTCTAGTTAGCGCTCTTTACTGGCACCACAAAGCCCTCCACCCCACCGTGTAGTGCACGGGAGGTGGAGGGCTTTGTTTCATCTTGGCTAGGTTTAAGCGCTCGGCGCTTAAACGCTAGGCCTCGTCCGGCAAAGTGAGGATCTCGTTGCCGTCATCGGTAATGACGATGGTGTGCTCGAACTGGGCAGTGAACTTGCCATCGGTGTTCTGGACGGTCCAGCCGTTATCCCAGATCTCATAATCCAGGGAGCCCAGGTTGATCATCGGCTCGATGGTCAAGGTCATCCCGGGCTCGAGGATGTCGCGGTAGGTCATGGAATCATAGTGCAGCACGACCAGCCCGTTGTGGAAGGTGGGGCCCACGCCGTGACCGGTAAAGTCAGTGACCACGTTGTAGCCAAAGCGGTGAGCGTAGGACTCAATCACGCGTCCAATAACGTTAATCTCACGGCCGGGCTTCGCGGCCTTAATGCCACGCATCATCGCTTCTTTGGTGCGCTCAACCAGCAGCTTGTGTTCCTCGGTGACGTTGCCGGCAAGGAACGTAGCGTTCGTATCGCCATGGACACCGTTCTTAAAGGCAGTGACGTCGATATTGACAATGTCTCCATCCTCAATCACCGTCGTGTCCGGAATGCCGTGGCAGACAATCTCATTGAGGGAGACACAGCAGGACTTCGTGAACCCCAGGTAGCCCAAAGTCGACGGGTAAGCACCGTGGTCACACATGTACTCGTGCGCCACGCGGTCGATCTCATCCGTGGTCACGCCAGGCGCCACTGCTTTTCCGGCCTCCTGGAGAGCATTGGCGGCGATTCGGGAGGCCTCACGCATGGCCTCAATAACCTCTGGGGTCTGCACGAATGGCTCGCCCTGGGCTTCCTGGACCGAGTCCTTCCACACGTACTCCGGGCGCTCAATGTCCTTCGGTACCTTGCGGATTGGAGTATCTTTTTCTTGCTTCAGCATCGCGCGCTTAGTCATAACTACTCATGGTAGCCCTCTTCCCCAGCGCCCGACAAAGGACACCACAGGCGCGCTGACTACGACGCGCTACTGCTCTTGTGCGGGGGCCACCTCGCCGTGGCCTTCCGCGCGGAGGGCGTCGAGGCGCTGCAGGAAATTGTCCGTGATGTTGACCGAAATCGTCGAGCCACCGCCCAGAACAACCAGAGTTGCGAAAGCGATATCGTCGTCGCGGTAGCCGGTGAACCAGGCATGCGAGCCACCATTGATCTCCGCCTCACCGGTCTTGCCGTAGACGGTGCCCTGCGCCTGCATCCCCGATGCAGTACCGCTTGCCACCACCTGGCGCATCATGTCCCGCACCTGAGTCAAGGTCTCCTCGCTGGGCGCGGGGACCTTTTCGGACACCTTGGTCTCACGTGACTCAATAAGCGTCGGCGTCGGGGTCTTGCCCGCCGCAACCGTCGAAGAGACAAGCGCCATGCCGAAGGGAGAAACAAGGTCGAGGCCCTGTCCATAACCGGATTCCGTGCGCTCGAGGGGCGTCTCACCCTCGGGGATGGAGCCGGTGAGCGTCGATAAGCCCGGCACCTCATAATCGATACCCAGGCCGTATTGTTTGCCCACATCGCGCAGTTCACCCTTCGGCAGATCCGTTGAGATCTGCGCAAAAGTGGTGTTGCAGGATTGTGCAAAGGCTTGACGCAGCGGCACCGAGCCAAGGGAGAACCCGTTGTAGTTGGTGACGGTGCGCCCATACAGCTCCATGGTGCCGGGGCACGGAACGATAGAGTCTGGAGACAGGCCTTGCTTGTCGACGCCCGCCGAGGCCGTAATGATCTTAAACACCGAACCCGGTGGGAACTGACCTTGGAGGGCGATATCGCCCTTCTTATCTGCCTCCGGGGTTTGGGCCACGGCTAGAATCTCGCCGGTCGAAGGGCGCATGGCCACGAGCATGGCCTCGTATTCAGCACGCTGATTGACGGCTTCTTGCGCGGCACGCTGGACGTCATAGTCCAGCGATACCTTGATGGACGGAGCTGCCTCGGGTTCGTGATGCTCGACGTCGGAAAGCGCGGCTCCGTGTTCGTTGACGACAGAAACGGACCATCCATTTGTTCCGTCGACCTCCTCGGAGACCATGGAGCGCACGCGGGCGAGGATGTCCGGGGCCAAACCGGTATCGCGCGTGATGAGCGCCGGTTCCTCGTTAAAGCGAATCCCCTTCTGGTTCTCCAGAACTGGGCGCAGCCGCGCTGCCTGCCCCTCGTTGAGCATGGCGACCGAGTAAGAGCCATCGACCTCTTCGAGGTTCGTGGCAAGTTCACCAGAGTCGATCTCCGGGATGGAATCATCCTCTTGATGAGCCTGGTTCAGCGCGCCGGACACCTTTGCGGCTACGGGACGCAGATCGGAAACGGCGTCGGTGTCAACGACCAGCCGGTATTGCAAGCCCGGAGACATGAGCTCCACACCATCGGAGGAGACCACGCCGGCGCGTTTTGGCGCTATTGAGCGCAACTCGAGGTGTTGGTGCGCGCCGAGATCGGGGTGGATAATGCTGGGCTGCCAGCGCACCGTCCAGTCTTTTTCCTTGCGTGTTAAGGCCATCGAGGTGTCATAGCGCAGGGAACGATTGCGAGGCAGGGTCCACGTCACCGAATAGTGCGCGGTGGCTTGGGCCTCTTGTTGATCAACCCCGGTCAATTCGACGTCGAGTCCCTCGGCTTGCAGGCCCGCGAAGGTTGCGTCGAGTGTGTTCGTAGCTGTGCTGCCATCATCGACAAGCTGCGCCAAGTCCTCGTTATTGCGGGTTTCCATGTCTTCCAGGAATTGCTCAGCAACTGGACGTGCGGACACCGGCTTGGGGGTGCATCCCACCAATGACGACGCCGCGATACCTGCCGCACCGAGCAGCGCCACGAACCTCTTCATGCTTGGGCAGCGTAGCAGCCTGGGGCGGCTAGACGGCCGCCCCACACCGCAGGTGGGTTACTTGGTAACGCGGACCTCAGCCTTGGCACCCTCTACGGCTTCCAGGCCTTGTTCTTCAGCTAGGCGCATTGCCTCTTCGATGAGCGTTTCCACGATCTTGGACTCGGGAACAGTCTTGATGACCTCACCCTTGACAAAGATCTGGCCCTTGCCGTTACCGGAGGCCACACCGAGGTCGGCATCGCGGGCCTCGCCCGGACCGTTGACCACGCAGCCCATGACAGCCACGCGCAGCGGGAACTCCATGCCGTCGAGGCCTTCGGTGACCTCGTTGGCGAGCTTGTAGACGTCCACCTGTGCGCGACCACAGGAAGGGCAGGAAACAATCTCGAGCTTGCGCGGGCGCAGGTTGAGGGACTGCAGGATCTGGTCACCGACCTTGATCTCCTCGACCGGATCCGCCGACAAGGACACGCGGATGGTGTCACCGATGCCCTCGGCGAGCAGGGCGCCGAAAGCGACGGAAGACTTGATGGTGCCCTGGAATGCCGGGCCGGCCTCGGTGACGCCGAGGTGCAGCGGGTAGTCGCACTGAGCGGCGAGCTGGCGGTAGGCCTCCACCATGACGACGGGGTCGTTGTGCTTGACGGAAATGGCGATATCGCCGTAGCCGTGCTCCTCGAAGAGGCCGGCCTCCCACAACGCAGACTCGACGAGAGCCTCTGGGGTGGCCTTGCCGTACTTCTCCATGATGCGCTTATCCAGGGAGCCCGCGTTGACGCCGATGCGAATCGGGATACCGGCATCGCCGGCGGCCTTCGCCACCTCTTTAACGCGGCCATCAAATTCCTTGATGTTGCCCGGGTTGACGCGCACCGCAGCGCAGCCGGCATCGATGGCGGCAAAGATGTACTTGGGTTGGAAGTGGATATCTGCAATCACCGGGATCGGGGACTTCTGCGCAATCGCCGGCAAAGCCTCCGCATCAACCGTCTTCGGGCAGGCAACGCGAACGATGTCGCAGCCGCTCGCGGTCAGCTGTGCAATCTGCTGGAGGGTGGCGTTGACGTCGTGCGTCTTCGTCGTGGTCATCGACTGCACTGAAATCGGGTGATCAGAGCCCACGCCCACCTGGCCAACCATGAGCTGACGCGTCTTGCGGCGCGGCGCCAGGGTGGGAGGCGGGCCGTCGGGGATTCCAAGACCAATAGGGGTCGACATGTGTGCTCCTTGCTAATTGGGTTTTAACGCCCCTACTCTAGCACCGCGCACCGCAGGTGGATCACTAGCCAAACAGCCGAATTGGGTTAACCACGTCCGCAATCATGATGAGAGCACCCACCGCCATGAGGAGGAAAGCCAACACATAGGTCACCGGCATGAGCTTGGTGTAATCCGCGGGCCCCTTCGGGTCCTTGCCCATGAGGCGGCGCAGGGCGTCACGGATCTTCTCATAAATGATGACGGCGATATGGCCGCCATCGAACGGCGGGAGTGGGATGAGGTTAAACAGCGCGAGGAAGAAGTTGAGGGTGGCCAGCATCATGAAGAAGGATGACCACAGACTTCGCTCGACCAACTCGCCGCCCACCCGGGAGGCTCCCACCACAGACATTGGTCCGTTAACATCGCGCTCCTGCCCAAAGATGGAGGCCACCACGCCCGGGATCTTGGCTGGGAATTGCGCGATTCCTTGGACCGTGGCGTTGAGCGCATAGCCCGAGTAGCGGGCGGTCGCCGGGAAGGCGTCGACAAAGGAGTAGGTCTCCCTGATATCGATAATCTGGTTGCTCATACCGATGGCGCCGACCTCCACCAGTTGCCCCTCGGCGTTGAGTCGAGTCACCGTAGCAAGCGTGATGTCGAAGTCACGCGGCTCGCCATCGCGTTCGACTTTGAGGGTGACAGTGTCGCCGGGGTAGCTCATGACGGTATCGCGAAGCTGCGCAAAGGAGTCCATGGTCTCGCCGTTCAGCGCAAGAACGATGTCCCCAGGTTCCACGCCCGCCTCACCAGCAGGGCCTACTCCCTGGCACGGTTCGAGTTCACCATCGGCCTTCTGATTCGCCGCGCAGGACACCTCGCCAACGCGCGGGCGCACATCCGCGTCTGGGTTGGGCAAGCCCGTCGTCATGGCGATGAGCAGCAGGATAATAAATCCTAAAAGCAGGTTGACGGTGATGCCGCCGGCCAGCACGATGATGCGCTGCCACGCCGGTTTCGTATACATGGCATAGGGCTTTTCCTCTTCCGTGAGGAACTCATCCTGCGCCGTCATGCCTGCGATATCGCAGAAACCACCCACCGGGAAGGCAGCGAGGCCATACTCGGTGTGGCCACGCGTAAAGGACGCAACGCGCGGACCGAAGCCGATGAAATAGCGGCGCACGCGCATGCCGAAGGCACGAGCGCTAAACATGTGACCGGCCTCGTGCAGGGCAACGGTGATGCCGATCCCCAAGGCGAAGAGAACTATGCCGAGGACATTTGCCATAGATCGTAGGGCTTTCTAACGAGCGAGCGAATCCACCATCGCGTTGGCGCGACGGCGGGCCTCGCCTTCCACGGCGAGGACATCATCGACGCTAGAGGGTACACCAGCGAACTGCGCGGCCTGATCCACGACGTGGCTGACAACGTCAACAATTTCCGGGAAGTGAATGCGCCCCGCCAAGAAGGCCGCGGCCGCCTCCTCGTTGGCGGCGTTGTACACGGCAGCGTGGGTACCTCCGGCGGCGGCTACCTCGCGCGCCAAGCGAACGGCTGGGAAGGCCTCATCATCCAGCGGCTCGAAATGCCAGTCATGCGCGGTGGAAAAATCCAATGCCGGCTGGGCACCCGGCACGCGGCGCGGCCAATCCAATGCGAGGGAGATCGGCAGCTTCATCGACGGTGGCGAGCACTGCGCGATGGTGCAGCCATCGGTAAACGTCGCCATCGAGTGGACGATGGACTGGGGGTGGACGGTGACCTCGATGCGCTCTGGGGAGACGTCGAAAAGCAGCGTGGCCTCAATGAGCTCCAAGCCCTTGTTGACCAGCGTGGCGGAATTCAGGGTGTTCATCTGCCCCATCGACCACGTTGGGTGCTGCGCAGCCTGCTGCGGGGTGACATCCCACATCTCCTCGCGGGTCCAGCCTCGGAAGGGACCACCGGAGGCGGTGAGGACGAGGTGATCAAGCTCCACATCACTGCCCGCTCGCAAACATTGCGCCATGGCGGAATGCTCGGAATCAACCGGAATGATCTGGCCCTCCCCCGCCAGGCGGGTCACGATGGAGCCACCAGCGACGAGGGATTCCTTATTCGCTAGCGCTAGAAGCTCGCCTTTTTCCAAAGTCGCAACCGTGGAGGCTAGGCCCATTGAACCGACGAGCGCGTTGAGGACCTTATCCGCATCGATGGCCTTAACCAGCTGCTCTGCGGAATCTGGGCCGGAGAGCACGGTGCCGCCGAGGGCCTCGGAGACAGTCCGTGCCGCATCGAGCTTGGCGACGGCCACGTGGTCAAACGAAAGGTTGAGGGCACGAGCCTGCTCGATAATGAGCTGCGGGTTGGAGCCGCCGGCGGCAATGCCTACAACTGTGAACTTATCCGGGTTATCCGCGATAACGTCCAGAGCCTGGGTGCCGATCGAGCCAGTAGAGCCGAGAATAAGAATGCGTTGGGTACTCACCCTCTCAACCCTAGCCGGTCAACCCTAGTCGGAGTCCCGTGCACTCCGATAGCGATAGGCGGGGGTGTTTAATCGCGGTTGCCGGCAGGATCATTTAAACTACTACACAGAATAACTGGCATTTTCGTGCGCTCGCCTCACGCAACTAGTTCTAACCAGGGCGGGCCGCATGTACACGCAAAGGAGAGCAAGTGTCTTCCCACAAGCCGGCATCGCAGGTTTTCGACGGCGTATCCACCGATGACGTCCCGTCCGCAGGTTTCGGTTGGTCCCGCATCAGCCGCTCGGGCGTACAGATCGCCGGCTGGACGTCCGTCGCGTTCCTGCTTGCTTATAACTTTGGTAACCACAAGGGCCACGTAGAGACGGTCTGGCTTATCGCCCTGGCAGTCCTCATCGCCCTCGGCTTGGTCATTTACGCTCTGCAGCCGAAGCTCTCCCAGGTACGCACCTTGACCGCCCGTAACAAGCCGGTGGGCCACGAGGAGCCGGACTGGGCATACGAGCAGAAGACCGTTGGCAACGTCTACGCTTCCCTGACCGATGACGAGCTGCGCGCCCTCAACATTGAGCCCTCCCGCGTTGCTCACCTCCGCGGCGTAACCGAAGGCCGCCACGCTGCCAAGCCGGTGGCTAACTAAAGCTTCTTCGCTGTAAACAAAAGCTCCCTTCCCGCAGTTCATGAATGAACTGCACATGGAAGGGAGCTTTTGTTCTATCTGCTCAACCCCTAGCTCACGTAACGGTTAACCGTGGCGTAAATCTCCGGGGTTCGCTCCTGCGCCCTCTTTCCGGCGAAGCGCCAGACAGCAGCGTAGACAAGTGACGGAACCAGCAGAGAAACTATCACAGCGGCGTACAGCAGCCAGCCGCCGCGCTCATAGCTGAGGGCAGAAACCACGATGCCGGGAAGCGCGGGCACCCACACCAGCATCATGCCGACAAACGCCGTGAAGAAAGCGCCAGCGGAATAGCCGGATTTGTCATTCCACCGGTTCTGTCCCGGGGCGGACAAGGGATAAGGGTTGAGCACGGTCAGTCCCAAGCCCACCGCCGCCGTGGAAATGAACACGCCTAGAGCCACAGCTGTGCACAACATGCCCAAGGTGAAGTTGTCGCTAAAGACAAGAACCACTACGGCAAGCAGCACAAACCCGATCAAGGGAATAGTGACGTGTGCGAGGTGGCGCGCATGAAGGATGGTACGCGGAGCAACCGGCGCCACCATGTGGACCCAATTCGATGGCCCATCGAAGCCATAATCATTAGCCAAGAGCGAAGAGAGCACGATCGCGCTGAAGCACAGCATGAAATATGCGGTGAAATCATCGCCCTTCCACAACTGATATAGGGTCAGCACGCCAAACAAAGGCATCGTGTAGAGCATGCCGGTTTGCCGCTTATCGCGGGTGAGATAACGCAGTGCGCGAGAGTATTCCATCGCCGCCGGGCTGGAATAAGACCAGGCGCCCAACTCCAACTTAGACACGCCCTTGCCCGTCACTTCGCTGGCTGCGTCACCGCCTGTTCCGGGGTTGCGCATGAGGCCGCCTATCTGACGGGACCACACCCATACCAGTAGGACAAGGCTGGCCACCGCGATCAAGAGTTGGGATAGGGCGGTGATGAGGTGGCCGTCGGCAAGCGCGAGCGCCCACCCCACCCCGGCACCCAACGGGGTCCAGGCCATGATGGCGCCCACCGAATCGAGCGGAGGCAAGGACTCGAGGACGCTCTGTGCTTGCAGCATGCCAAAGACCAGCAGGCCCATAACCACCATCGCCGCAATTTGGGTGCGGGATTTCTGGGAATCCGCGATAGCGGAAGCCACTTGGCCAAGACATTCGCCAACAATGATGGTCGTCGCGCACGACAGCACCATGCCCACGACGAAGGGAACCGCAGCCCACCCGGTTCCTGTCAGGATGAGGAAAATGCTGCCGATGATCGCATACACCAGGGAAAAGACGACTGACATGATGGCGCGGGTAGTCAGCAGGCCGGAGAAGAACAAGCCTGGAAGGACCTCGCGGGGAGTCAACGGAAGTGCGCCCAGGGTTGTCGGGCTCAATTGATTCTCTCCCGCCGGCATAAAGAGAGCGAGGAGTATGTAGATGAGCATGCCGCCCGCCACGCCGACGGTCAATGCTTGGTAGCCGTGTCCGGGCGTGGTGATATCTGCATACACCATGGCTGCGATGGAAAAGAGGCCGATTGCTCCGTAGATCAGCATCATGAGCCCCATCATGAGCGTCGCCGGGTTGGAGGAAACGCTTCGCCACCACAGAGTGCGATGGAGGCTGAACAGAGTGGATGTCATTCAGCGTCACCTGCCGCTGGCGAACGCAGCCACCCAAACTTCGAGGCATCCAGGTCCCGCCCTCCGACGGCCGCGATAAAGAGATCGCTCAGGCTTTGGCCCTGGCGGACATCGTCGACGTGACCCGCGGTTATGACTTGGCCGCCGTTGATGATGGCGACGTGGTCGCACAGCCCCTCGACGAGCTCCATGACGTGCGAGGACAAAATAACCGTGCCGCCGCGGGAGGCATAGGCGCGCAGCATCTGCTGGATGAGGCGCCCGGAGACCGGATCCACGGCTTCCAGAGGCTCGTCAAGGATAAGCACCTCCGGGTTGTGCAGGACGGCCCCGGCCAGGAGAATCTTTTTGGTCATGCCGGCGGAATAGTCCGCGATGCGCTTATCGGCGGCCTCGGAGAGGGAGAGGGCGTCGAGAAGCTCCTGCGCACGGCGCAGCGACTCGGAGCGCTCCAACTTGTGAAGGGCGCCGAGGTAGTGAAGGTATTCAGCGCCAGTGAGACGGTCAAAGACCGGCGCCCCATCCATGAGCAGCCCCATGGCCTGTTTGGCGGGGATGGGCTCTTCCCACACGTTGTGGCCGGCGATGAAGCTGTGGCCGGCATCAGGGCGCTGGAGGCCACACGCCATGGTCAGCATCGTGGTCTTGCCCGCGCCATTGGGCCCCACTATCCCGTAGATGGATCCGCGCGGTACATCCAGGTTGAGGCTGTTGACGGCAATCTGAGAACCAAAAGACTTGCGCAGATCGCGCACCGCTAAAGCTTGGGTGCGTGGATCTGCGGCTAAGTCCTCGCGATAAGGATGAGTCATAAGCATTAACGGTATCAAGAACCATTAATGCTTTCTCCTCCGGCGAAACTATTGTTAGGAAACTGTAAGCAGAGCTCTTAAGCGCTCTCGCGCTCGTCGGCGGCGAGCTGGCCACAGGCCGCGGCAATCTCATCGCCCTTGGTATCGCGCACGGTGCACGGCACGCCTTGCGCAATGACGCGGCGGACGAACTCGTCCTGACGCGCCTTCGGGGCAGCATCCCACTCCGAGCCCGGCGTGGGGTTCAGCGGGATCACGTTGACGTGGACCTTGGAGCCCAGAGCCGCATGCAGCTTCCGGCCCAACATGTCAGCGCGGAAATCCTGATCATTCTTATCGCGGATCAACGCGTACTCAATGGAGACGCGGCGGCCAGACTTGTCGGCGTAGTACTTAGCGGCATCGAGGACCTCCTCAACCGGCCAGCGGTTGTTGACCGGCACGAGGGTATCGCGCAGCTCATCGTCCGGGGTGTGCAAGGAGACGGCGAGGGTGCAGGACAAGTCCTCATCCGCGAGCTTGCGGATAGCCGGTGCCAAGCCGACCGTCGACACCGTGACATTGCGCTGGGAAAGGCCGAAACCGCTTAAGTCGGCACCGGTAATCTGGCGCACCGCGTGAACCACGCGCTTGTAGTTAGCCAGCGGCTCACCCATGCCCATGAAAACAACGTTGCTTAGGCGCCCGCCTTCCTCTTCCATGAGGCGAGCAGCGTGCCTAAACTGCTCCACGATTTCCGCGGTGGACAGGTTGCGGTCCAACCCGCCCTGGCCGGTGGCGCAGAACGGGCAGGCCATGCCGCAGCCAGCTTGGGAGGAGATACACAGTGTTGCGCGCCCTGGGTAGCGCATGAGCACGGATTCCAGCAAAGTGCCGTCGTGCAAACGCCACAGGGACTTGGTGGTTTCCCCATCATCGGTAGAGGTCTGACGAATGGGCTCCATGAGCGTGGGGAACAAACGCTCCTGCACCGCCTCGCGGGAGGCGGCCGGGATATCCGTCATCTCAGAGACATCAGCGGTGTGGTGGACGTAGTAGTGCTTGGCCAGCTGCTTTGCCCGGAACTTGGGCAGGCCAAGTTCCGCGAGCGCCTCAATGCGCTCGGCCTCGGTCAGGTCCGCGAAGTGCTTCGGGGGTAGCCCGCGCCGCGGAGCGGAGAAATTCAGTTTCAGTGGTTCAGCCATGGTAGAGCCCATTTTCCACGTTTTCGGCCACATTATCCAATCTAAGTTCTGCTGGAGTGGCGAAAGTGACATCTCAACCTATTTAATAGATGCATGACGAATCCAGAAAACTCCCCCGAGGAATTCCGCCCCTCCACCACTCCGGCCGAGGAGCCGCTGAATGATTACACCGCGGAAGCCCCCGCCACCGAAGGTTCAGTAGAACCGGTTCCGACAACTTCGGACTATGCGGAGAAAAATGATGGCAAGGTGAAGGGCTCCTTCGCAGCCAGCACGTGGATCGCCCTGATCGTGGGCTTCCTACTGCTCATCGTCCTCATCATTTTCATCCTGCAGAACCAGCACCAGGTACCGCTCAACTTCCTTAACTGGACCGTCCAGTTCCCTGCCGGCGTCACCTACCTCATCTGTGCCATCTCCGGTGCGCTCATCATGGCCCTGGTAGGCGGCTGGCGCATGTTCGAGCTACGCCGCCAGGTGCGCAAGCAAGCTCGCCGCTAAGCCTTAAGGTGCGAGGGTGGTAAGGAAGCTCATTGCCACCCACGTCACCATCGCGGACGGCAGCATGCCGTCCAAGCGGTCCATGATGCCGCCGTGTCCCGGCAACAAGGCAGACATGTCCTTGATGCCTAGCTCGCGCTTGAACTGGGATTCCACCAAGTCACCGAGGGTGGCGCAAAAGACAAGACCCAATCCCATCAGTGCGCCCACCCACGGCTTGTGGTGAAGCAGGAATGCGAAAGAAAGCGCGCCGGTAAGGGTTCCGAAAACAACCGAACCGGCAAAGCCTTCCCACGATTTTTTGGGACTGACCGCCGGGGCCATGGGGTGCGAGCCAAACATCACGCCGGCGATGAAACCACCGGTGTCTGAGGCGACGACACAGAGCATAAACACGACAATCGACGCCGCCCCCGAGGCAAAGGGCGTCTCCACCCGCGAAAGCATCGCGGCAAACGTGCCAAAGAGGGGTATCCAGGTCAGCACGAAGATGCCCATCGACATATCACGGAGATAGTTAATTGGCGGACGGTGCCTGCCGTTGTGGAAGAGGCGCCCGAACATGAGCGCCAGAACCGCAACCACATACACCGCAACGAGGCCCGGGGCGTTGAGGAACCACGAGACCCACACCATGGCTTGGCCAAGAACGATCAGCAGGGTGCGCGGGACATAGTAGGAGTGCTCCCGCAACCGGGTGAGAACCTCCCACATGCCCAAGCCCACTGCGGTGGCGACGACGAGATACCACACCAAAGGCCCGGCCCACACCGCAAAAACGACGAGCGCGCCCAAGCCGACGCCGACGGCAATCGCCGCAGGCATGTCTCGGCCCGCGGAATTCTTGGGTTTCGGCATCCGGCTCGGGTGCTCAGTGCTCACGCATGCTCCTCAGGTAGTCGTGGGTGCTTAAGCTCTACACAGAAAAGACCGCCGTGCTGGTCGGTGCCTGGCGCGGCGGCAAGTCAAAGCTCGTGTGTGGAGGCTACACCTCCATGAGCTCCTCTTCCTTATTGGCGACGAGCTTGTCCACCTGCTCGATGTAGCCGGAAGTAATCTTTTCCATTTCCTTCTCTGCAGCGATGACCTCGTCCTCGCCAGCATCGCCGTCCTTCTGCAGCTTCTTCAGCTGCTCCATGGCACGGCGGCGAATGTTACGGATAGCAATCTTGCCGTCCTCACCCTTGCTCTTAGCCAGCTTGACCATCTCACGGCGGCGTTCCTCAGTCAGCTGCGGAATAGTAACGCGCAGCACCTGACCATCATTGGTCGGGTTCACACCGAGATCCGAGTTGCGGATTGCGTTCTCAATCTCATTCATCACGGACTGCTCATAAGGCTTGATGAGCAGCATGCGCGGCTCAGGAACCGAGATGGTTGCCATCTGGGTAATCGGGGTCGGCACACCGTAGTACTCAGCGACCAAGCCGTTAAACATGGCTGGGTTGGCGCGGCCGGTGCGGATGGTGATCAGCTGCTCGCGGGCGTGCTCCACCGAGGCGGTCATGTGCTCTTCAGCTTCGAGCTGAATCTCGTCGATCATGAGGGTTACAACTCCCTTGAAATAGTCAAAAGTACTGGGAAAGAATGTAGCAGGTCGCGGCCCGTTTGTACTAAGACTGGACCAGCGTGCCGATCTTCTCGCCGTTCACGGCGCGCTTGATATTGCCCTCGGTGAGGAGGTTGAAGACCAGAATCGGCATATTATTATCCATGCACAGGCTGAACGCCGTAGCATCAGCCACCTTGAGGTTCTTCTCGATGACCTCGCGCGGGGTGATCTCGGAGTAGAGCTCCGCGTCCGGATTCGTGCGCGGGTCGGCGGAATAGACGCCGTCGACAGCCTTGGCCAGGAAGAGGACTTCTGCACCAATCTCCAGCGCGCGCTGCGCTGCGGTGGTGTCGGTGGAGAAGTACGGCATGCCCATGCCGGCGCCAAAGATAACCACGCGCCCCTTTTCTAGGTGGCGGTCGGCGCGCAGCGGCAGATACGGCTCCGCAATCTGTGCCATGTTGATGGACGTCTGCACACGGCAGTCGATGCCCTGCTGCTTGAGGAAGTCCTGCAGCGCCAGGGAGTTCATGACTGTACCCAGCATGCCCATGTAGTCGGAGCGAGCGCGGTCCATACCGCGCTGGGACAGCTCCGCTCCGCGGAAGAAGTTACCGCCACCGATAACGACGGCAATCTCAGTTCCTTGTTCGGCTACCTCGGCGATTTGGCGGGCGACGTTTTCTACGACATCAGGATCGATGCCGACCTTGCCACCGCCGAACATCTCACCGCCCAGCTTCAGCATGACTCGCTTGTATCCGGTTCGCTTCGGTTCAGGGTTAGTCACGGTCTTCATCGTCTCCTTCACGCATGGCGACGCTTCAGTTAAGCGCACGAATAATTCCGTTCCATCTTAACCATAGGAAGCCGCTCTTATATATTCAGCTGCGCACAACCCCCACCCTAAGGGGCGGCAGAAAACAGCAAACTCCCTCCCCCGCTTCTTCCCCACCGGCCAGGCGGCCACAGGGATGAAGAGGAGGAGGGAGAAACCACAGCTACGGGGCAATACTCCCTAGCTACGAAAGCTCTAGTAAAGCTTAAGCGCCAACCTCGTAGCGGATGAAACCGGTGATGGTGGTGCCGGCCTCGTCTGCGACCTGCTTGACGGTCTTCTTGGAGTCAGACAGAGCTGCCTGCTCAAGCAGAACCACAGACTTGTAGAAGCCATTGAGACGGCCTTCCACGATCTTCGGCAGGGCTGCCTCCGGCTTGCCCTCCTCGCGGGTGGTGGCCTCAGCGATCTCGCGCTCCTTCTCAACGACCTCAGCCGGAACGTCCTCGCGGGTGAGGTACTCGGCGTTCATAGCCGCAATCTGCAGTGCCACTGCGTGAGCGCCTTCTGCGTTGCCCTCGTAGGAGACCAGGACACCCACTGCCGGCGGCAGGTCAGCGGAACGCTGGTGCAGGTAGACAGCAACGTTGTCGCCCTCGATGGTGACTGCGCGGCGGGCCTGCAGCTTCTCGCCGGTCTTTGCGGACTCTTCGTCAACGATCTCAGAGACCTTCTTGCCGTCGATCTCCAGGTTGTTGAGCTCCTCACCGGAGTTGACCTTGGCCTCACCGGCAGCCTCAGCGATCTTGGCGGCAAAAGCCTTGAAAGCCTCGTTCTTAGCCACGAAGTCGGTCTCACAGTTGATCTCGACCATCGTGTTGCCGGAAACGGCGATCAGGCCCTCGGTGGCCTCACGCTCGGCGCGCTTGGACACGTTCTTTGCGCCCTTGATGCGCAGGTATTCAACGGCCTTGTCGTAGTCACCCTGGGACTCTTCGAGAGCCTTCTTGCAATCGAGCATGCCGGAGCCGGTGGCCTCACGCAATGCCTTTACGTCTGCAGCAGTGTAGTTCGCCATAGTTGGAGCGATCCTCCTTGGAATTGAACGGTATTCGTTGAAACAGCGTAGCGGAATCACTACCACCACGTCGCGTTGAGGGGGTGCTAGTTTTTTCGCCAGCTCCCCCAGCGAAGAATCTGAAGACCTTCAGCGTGGTGTTTTCAACCCTTTAATGTGCCACGCGTCTTAGCACGCTAAGAAAACACGTGAGAAAAAGCCCCCATCGCCGCGGACACTGTGGGCCGTGCGGTACGGGGGCTTAAGGTGTGCAGATTACTCTGCGGACTTCTCAGCGTCCTCAGACTTCTCTGCGGAAGCCGGGTCAGACGCAGCGGCGGCCTCAGCGGCGTCGCGGGTGTCCTTCTCAGCGCTGTCGCCGGCGGCCTCCTTGGCTTGAGCCAGCTGGCGCTCCTCGCGAGCCTTCTTGCCCTCTTCCACAGCGGTGGCGATGATACCGGAGAGCAGCTTGGTAGCGCGGATGGCGTCGTCGTTACCCGGAATCGGGAAGTCAACCTCATCCGGATCACAGTTGGTGTCCAGGATGGCGACGACCGGGATGTTAAGCTTCTGAGCTTCCTTGACCGCGATGTGCTCCTTGTTGGTGTCAACGATCCACAGTGCGGACGGAGCCTTGGTCATGTCGGAGATACCGCCCAGGACGCGCTCCAGCTTGGCGCGCTCACGGGTCAGCATCAGAACTTCCTTCTTGGTGCGGCCCTTGTAGCCGTCCTCAGCCGCATCCATAGCCTGCAGCTCCTTCATGCGCTTCAGGCGCTTGGAGACAGTCTGGAAGTTGGTGAGCATACCGCCGAGCCAGCGGTGGTTAACGTAGGGCATTCCCACGCGGGTTGCCTCTTCAGCAACGGCTTCCTGAGCCTGCTTCTTGGTACCAACGAAGAGGATGGTTCCGCCGTGTGCGACGGTTTCCTTAACGAACTCGAAGGCCTCATCGATGTAGGTCAGCGTCTGCTGCAGGTCGATGATGTAGATGCCGTTACGGTCGGTGAAGATGAAGCGCTTCATCTTCGGGTTCCAGCGACGGGTCTGGTGACCGAAGTGGACGCCAGCGTCGAGGAGCTCGCGCATGGTTACGACTGCCATGTTTCGCTCGCTTTCTATATGTTGTTTCGGTTTTGCAAAAATTGTGCGGTGTTTTATTCCGCACCCTAGCAACGAAGGCCCTGGTCAACACCCCACTATTGCGGGGACCACGTCAACCACAGACTGCCTCTTCCTTAACCCAGGAAGCGGCTGCTTCGCCGCGCGTAGTCAATCCATGCACCAGCCTTTAGGCCTGAGCACAGACTGCTGTGGGCTAGCTTAGTACTGCACACACGGTGATTCCAAACGACGGGCCTGATTTATCTCAGCAGGATTGTTGATGACTCTACGGTCTTCTCCCCTGCCGCAACAGTGGCCTCTTCTTTAACAGGTTATCCACAACAGCGGCTGCACCCCTTCTCTGAAGAGGCGTCAGCGCGCAGGCTTGGAGGCATGCGTCACCGTCTTCTTTATGTATCCGTCTTGCTGTGTGCTTGGGCCGCGCTTGTCGACGTCCCCCTAGCCGCCGCCTACGTCGACCCCACCACCGGGGAACCTGTCGTTTCGCGTGTTTTGCGCGGCTTTGAGCCTCCCGAAAAGCGCTGGATGGCGGGCCACCGCGGTGTCGATCTGGACCTGCCTGTCGGCGGGGTGGTCCTCGCGGCCGGCGATGGTGTCGTGTATTTCGCCGGCTCGATCGCGGGCAAACCCGCCCTATCGATTGCCCATGGAAACGGCCTGCGCACGACCTATCAACCAGTGTTTGCGCGGGTCAAGAAAGGTGACCGGGTACAGGAAGGAGACGTGATTGGCACCCTCGCCCCGTCCGTGGACGGCTATCCGGGACTGCATTGGGGCGCGATTGAGGGACGCGAGGATTACATCAATCCGCTGGACTTGCTTGGGGAACCTGTCATTCGCCTCAAGCCCGTGGGTGGGCGCGGGCGTAGACGTCCTTAAGCCGCTGGGCGGAGACGTGCGTGTAGACCTGCGTGGTCTGTAATGAAGAGTGCCCGAGCAGCTCCTGGACAATACGCAAATCCGCTCCGCCCTCGAGCAGATGCGTTGCCGCCGAGTGGCGCAACCCGTGCGGGGTCAAACCCGGCGTTCCCGTCACTTGCGCGGCGCGCTCGACAACACGGCGGACTTGGCGGGGGTCGATACGCCCGCCGCGGGTGCCCACGAACACCGCCTCCGTATCACCCGCAAGCTGGGGACGGCCCGTTTCCAACCAGGCACAAAGCGCATCGTGAGCTGCATCCCCGAACGGGACGACGCGCTGTTTGTTTCCTTTACCGGTCACGCGGGCAGTGCGGCGGGACACATCGATATCCCCGATGTTGAGACCGACGAGCTCAGCCACGCGCGCACCGGTGGCGTAGAGGAATTCGAGCATGGCGCTATCGCGCAGGAAATGGATCTCATCGGCGGAGACGGCATTGCCCATCAGCTCCCCCGCCGCTGAAGGCGACATCACCGTCGGCAAGTGTTTGCCCACCTTGGGCGTGGCCAGACGCTGCGCCACATCAGTTTTTAAATAGCCTTCACGCGCAGCCCATGTGGAAAAAGCGCGCACCGCGGCGGTGCGGCGCGCCAGCGTGGAGCGGGATTTGCCCTCGGAAACGGCGTGGGCCAACCATTCGCGCAGGGAATTCAGTGTGAACGCTGAGAAGTCCGGGACCTCCGTCGCCAGCAAGCGCAGGTCGGAGCAATAGCCGCGAACGGTCGCGTCGGAACGGCCGCGGACGATGCGCTGGTATTCCGCGAAGTCTTCGATCGCCTCGTCCAGCTGTCCGCCCACGTGCCGCTCACCGCTACCACTTACACCACTCATGTCTCATGAGTGTACTCAGGTGCGCTGCCACATCGCTCCCGAGCGAGTAATCACGCCCATCTTCTGCATCGCCACGAGAAGGTGAATGGTCAACGCCACCCGCATACCCGCGGCCGCCGCTATGTCCTCAGCGCTCGCGCCTTCCTCCGCGCTTTCCGGTGGAGTGGAGTCATAGACCCGAAGCTCATTGCGGGACAGGCGCTGCACAGCAGTCGGCTGAAACTCGAGCTCATACTGCCCCACCACATCTACCTCTCCTGCTTTGCCGACCAACCCCCGAACTTCATCCGCAGACGCCACCAATTGGGCGCGCCCATCCTGAATTCGTTGATGACACCCCAAGGAACCAGATGTCGTAATGGGCCCCGGTACGGCCATGGCAACCCTGCCCAGCGCTTCCACCCAATTCAGCGTGTTAAGAGCACCAGAGCGGAACCCCGCTTCGACCACCACAGTGCCGCTCGTCATCGCCGCCACGAGGCGGTTGCGGGATAAGAAGCGGAATCTCTGCGGCCGCGTGCCCGGCGCGAACTCAGACACGATGCATCCTTTCTCGGCGATTCTGTCAAAGAGTTTCGCATTTCGCGCTGGGTAAGAGATATCGATGCCGCAGGCCGCCACAGCGACGGTCAGTCCGCCCGCATCGAGGGCTGCTTCATGGACCGCCGTATCAACGCCTACCGCCCCGCCGGACACCGCTGTCCATTGATGAGCCGCCAAGCCACCCGCTAAGAGTGACGCAGCCTCCCAGCCATACCTGCTCACCGCGCGCGTGCCCACGAGGGCCACAGATTGAGATACCGCTTCGCGCAGGTTTCCACCGCGTACCCACAGACTGTGCGGTGGAACTGCTTGGTCATCAAACGTTGCCGGGGCATCAACCACCCCTTGATGATAGAAACCGAAGGCACGGGAGAACTCTTCCCCGGGCCACTCAGCATCCGCGGGCGTAATAAGCCGAGCGCCTTGCGCTTCTGCTACAGCCAGGTCTTCATCTTGCCGCAGCCACTCACGCCGCGAAGCCGTGGCTTGCCTCAGGGGCCCAATCCAATCCTCTCCTTTGTAGATTCCCCGAGCAATCTCCTCAGCCGAGTATTGGGTCAACAGCCCGTGAAGAGTTGGTGAAGGACCCTCCACCACGCGATTGAGATAGGCCCAGGTATGCCGGCTACTCGATAGATTGAGCTCACTCATGCCGCCAGCCTTTCGATCGTCCCAGCCCCACGGAGATCCAGCGCCCGGCTGACGTGCTCTAACTCAGGGCGAGATGATCCATCGAGGTCTGCCAGCGTCCACGCCAAACGCAGAACGCGGTCGACCCCGCGCTGGCTTAGCTCCCCTTCCGCCAGGTAGGCGGCGAGCATGATCATCGCAGACTCCGCTGCTGGGCGGTGGCGCCGCAAATATGAAGCCGGAACTGCTCCATTGACCACGCTTCCCAACCCGTCGCCCTCCCAGCGCGTCTTCATGCGTTCCCGGGCTGCGGCCACGCGCTGGGCGATGACCTCGGAGGTCTCTTCCCCTTCCGCTTGGAGCACCGCTGATTGCCCCGACAGGGACACGATGATGTCGAGGCGGTCCCGCAGCGGCCCCGACAAATTGGACAAGTAGTTCATCCTGTCTGATACGCGGCACTCGCAACGCGCCGGTTCTTCGGCTCCACACCGGCAGGGATTCGCAGCCAGCACTAGTTGGAATTGGGCGGGAAAGATAACCTCCCGGCTAGCCCGCGTCAGGCGCACCTGTCCCTCTTCCAAGGGGGCGCGCAAACTATCGAGTACCTGCGCAGGCACCTCACTGACTTCATCGAGGAAGAGCACGCCATGGTGTGCCAAGCTCACCGCTCCTGGCCGTGGGCGCCCTGAGCCGCCACCGATCAGCGCGGCCCTCGTTACCGAAGCGTGCGGAGCAATGAACGGAGCCCGTGAGATAGCGGTGCCGACGGCTCCCGCCACCGAGTGGATGGCCGTGGCTTCCACTGCTTGCTCTGTGCTCAGGCGCGGCAGAATCCCCGGCAAGCGCGAGGCAATCATCGACTTACCGGAGCCGGGTGGACCCACCATCATCACGTGGTGGCCGCCGGCAGCAGCAACTTCCGCCGCCCACTTGGCTTCCTTCTGGCCTGCCACCTCGCTGAAATCGGCGACTTGCTCACACGCAGGCGCTGCCGCATGCGCAATGAGGTGCGCGTCCGGCAGGCAATCACTCCCGCACGCCCACGCAAAAGCATCCCACAGCGTTTCAGCCACGAGTACCGTGATGCCGGACACCAATGCTGCTTCCGCAGCGTTTCCCACCGGAATGATCAGGGTGTCATAGCCCTGTGAACGCGCAGCCAGAATGGCCGGGATGATGCCGGAGACCGGGCGTACCTGCCCGTCCAACCCCAGCTCACCAAGAACCAGCGCCCCGCTAAGGCGACTCTTCTCCGCCTGGCCTGCTCCTAGAATTGCCAAGGCCATCGGGAGATCAAAGTGCGCCCCTGCTTTAGGCAGCGAGGCCGGTGACATGGACACCACCACCTTCGTCTTGGGCCACGGCAAGTGCGAATTGCTTACCGCAGTACGGATGCGATCCCGCGACTCTGAGATTGCGGCATCCCCCAGCCCCACCACGTGAACCCCCGGCAGCCCGGGGCCAACGTTGGCCTCCACCGTGACCACCCGGGCCAGGACCCCATCCAGCGCTATCGTGTCGCACCTACCGAGAGCCATGATCGACTCCCTGGAAGTAGTCCACCTCGAACGCCTCCCCCGACTTCGCCCCGGTGGCTACCAGCCCGAGTACGTCGAAACGGACCTTGCTCAACGCCTGCCCTTCGCTCCGTGCGGCGCTCAGCCATTGCGCGGCCGCCTTGCGCAAGCGCGCTAACTTGCGTGGGGTTACTGCTTCCGCGACGCCGAAATTGCGGTTTGCCCGAGTCTTTACTTCGCAAAAGACAATGGTCCCATCGGGTTCACGCACGACGAGATCGAGCTCGCCCACACGGTAGTGGACGTTCGCAGCGATGACCTGCGCCCCGCGCGCACGATAAAAGTCAGCGGCGAATTTCTCCCCCGCTTTTCCCAGTGCATCCGCCGGGCGGATGGTCTGGCCCACTGTCGGTGAATGCAAAGTGGTTGCTAGATTTCTTGTCACTATGGTGCTCCTTGGAATTGAACGTGTACACAACACGCCGCAAGCACGACACAAGACAATTCCCGTGCCGCACACCCCCTTACGGCACTTCCAGAACACCCCATTAACTGCGTTGTGGCGAGGACTTAATGCCTCGCCACCGCAAATCTGTGGATAACTAGTCCGGGGTCACCAACATGACGTTCCCCACCCACTTATATCTAGATCACTTACCTAGAGCTCTATTCCGGTAGGACAAAATCCGGCTTGTCCAACTCCTCAATATTGACGTCCTTGTAGGTGATTACACGGACGTAGCGCACAAAACGCGCCGAGCGGTACATATCCCAGACCCAAGCATCAGACATGCGGACCTCGTAGTAGACGTCCGGACCCGACGTATGCGGGATAAGCTCCACAGCGTTGGCCAGATAAAACCTACGTTCAGTCTCCACTACATAGGAGAATTGGCTGACCACATCGCGGTATTCGCGGTACAGCGACAGCTCGACTTCAGCCTCGTAGTTATCGAGTTCCTCAGCGCTCACGGTGTGCTTCTCCTTCGCTCACAATTACCCGGATTCACGGTGTCACAGAATCAGCACCAGCTTAGTTCCCGCGTCCTGAATAAGGCTTCAGGCGCGCGCGAGGAATCGCGCATGTGCGTCAGCTACATTGCGATAGCTCATGCGGTGCTCAGGAGTCGCCCCCAGCCGGGCGATAGCTTCCTGATGTACTGCCGTGCCATAGCCCTTATGGCTTTCCAAGGCATATCCCGGGTACTGCTTGGCCAGCTCCATCATCAGGTGATCACGGGACACCTTGGCCAGGACACTTGCCGCGGCGATGCATCGCGCGGCGGCATCACCACCGATGATCGGCAGCTGCGGGGCGGGCAGACCGGGGACGAAGAGGGCGTCGCTTAGCACGTAACCCGGGCGGACCCCCAGTCGTGCCACCGCCCGGCGCATCCCTGAGACATTCGCGTGTTGGATGCCAAAGGTATCGATGTCCTTCGCGCCCACGTGCACCACCGACCACGCTAGCGCGCGGCGTTTAATCAGCGGCTCCAGCTTTTCCCGGGCCGCCGGCGTGAGTTTCTTCGAATCATCAAGCCGTTCCAAGCCGGGCAGGATGCGCTCCGGCAAGATGCACGCGGCGATGGTCACTGGCCCGCAGCATGCCCCGCGCCCAGCTTCATCCACCCCTGCAACTGGACCGAACCCTGCCTTGGAGAGCGCGACCTCATAGGTTCTCTTCTGTTTCAGTCGGCGCATAGCGTTTATAACGGCATGTCATCGATAGTTTGCGCACGGCTAACCGGAACCACCACGGCGGCGACCTTGCCGCGCACGTTCTCAACAGGAACTGTGCCTTGCAGGTTGTCCCCGAGGTGCGCGCGCGAATCCAAGGAGTTCGTGCGGTTATCCCCCATCACCCACAGATGGCCTTCCGGGACGGTAACCGGGCCGAAGTAGGCGCCGCCACAGGCTTGCGATCCCACTCGTTCATCAATCGGAATCTCCGGCGGATCCAGAACGAAGTCCTGGTTAGTGGGCTTGCCATCCACCATGACGGCCGGATCCCCTTCCTGACACGACACGGTCTGGCCACCTGTAGCGATGACGCGTTTGACCAGGATGTTGTCGCCATTAGGCACCAATCCCACAACGGCGCCAATGTTTTGCAGTCCGCGCACCACTACGTTGCGGGACCGCTTGACCTCAAAAGACGTGTTCCACGAGTCAGGACCGGCAAAGACTACAACCTCTCCGGGGCGCGGATCACTGAAGTAATAACTCACCTTCTGCACGGCGATGCGGTCATTCGTGCACCCCGGGCAGCCATGCAGGGTGGGTTCCATGGAGGAAGACGGGATGAGATACATCCGCCCCACTAAAGCCTGAATTAGCGCCAGCACCACGAAGGTGAGTGCTAGCGCCGTGAGGACATCGCGGCCCCTAGGACTGGATGTCCGGGTCATCGACTCCACCAATGCGGTTGAACGGGAAGAAGACGAACATGACCTTGCCGCGGACGTTCTCCAGCGGGATCGTTCCTTGGTACTGATCCTGCATGTGATAGCGCGAATCCGCGGAAGCCGTGCGGTTATCTCCCATCACCCAGATATTGCCCTCTGGCACGGTCACGGGGCCAAAATACGCGCCGCCACAGGCGTAAGAACCGGTGGTCTCATCAACGCGATACGTCGGCGGGTCCTGCACATAGTCCTGTTCGATGGGCTTGCCGTCCACCATGACCGCCGGATCACCCTCCTGGCAGGACACAGTCTGACCACCGGTAGCAATAACACGCTTGACCAGGGTGTTCTCATCTGGCGGAGTGAGCGAAACGTAGCTCAGCGCATCCTGAATGCGGTGGATGACCGGGTTGTCGGAACGCGGCGATACCCAATTCCTGTCCCAGTCCGGCGTTCCCTTGAACACCACGACATCACCGGGCTCTGGGTTCTTGTCGCCGTAATAGGAGACCTTCTCGGTAAAAATACGGTCATTATTGCAGCCTTCACAGCCATGCAAGGTCGGCTCCATCGACCCTGATGGAATGACGTACTGCCGGCCCACAAAGTTTTGGAAAACACCGACGACCGCAAGCACGGAAACCACCACCAGTGCGGTCTCCAGCAACCAAGGCATCTGCTTCTTTTCCTCAGCTGGAGGTGCTGCGCTTTCCGACGCCTCTTTCCCCACGCCCTGGGAACCTTCAGTAATGTCGTTTTCTTTTTCCACGGGCTAAATCCTAGCAATGCGCGCCGACATCCCGGTATGCGGCTCGGCACGAGAGGCCTTGACAAGCACAAAGCCCTCCGCCTTACCCACAAGAATCGGTGTGGAAGCGAAGGGCTGAGGGCTACAGAGCAGCTAGAACTAGCGGCGCTCCTTGATGCGGGCCTTCTTGCCGCGCAGGTCGCGCAGGTAGTACAGCTTGGCGCGGCGAACGCGGCCGCGGCGGACTACCTCGATGGAGGCAATGTTCGGGGAGTGAACCGGGAAGGTACGCTCAACGCCGATGCCGAAGGAAACCTTACGCACGGTGAAGGTCTCGCGGATGCCAGCGCCCTGACGGCGGATGCAGACACCCTTGAAGAGCTGGGTACGCTCGGTGGAGCCCTCGATCACCTTGACGTTGACGTCAAGGGTATCGCCCGGGCGGAAGGACGGGATATCGTCGCGCAGCGAAGCTGCATCAACCTTGTCAATGAGGTTTGCCATTGGTGTTTTCCTTTTCAGTTTAAGACAGAGGACCCTGGCGCCACCTCGCGGCGGCTGACCGGTTCGTGCCTATTACACAGAACATCGTCATCTTTCCACACCCCACCCCGGAAGAACAAATTGTGCCAAACGCCTGACATCTCCTCGTTGCGGGCTCTAAGGTGGGTGGCGCACTGATACCCCACGGGTGCCCACGGGAAGTGGGCTGAGAGTGGCGCTGATACCGCGCCTGCACCGTTTGAACCTGTCTGGTTAGCACCAGCGAAGGAAGAGAGGAGCAGCCATGACGGCTACCCATACCCCCATTCACAAATCTGACTCCGGCGAGATCCACCCCAAGCACTCCTACTCCCCCATCCGGGAGCACGGCCTCGAGGTACCCGAGACCGAGATTCAGTTGGATGATTCCCCCACCGGCCCGAATGATCCTTTCCGCATCTACCGCACTCGCGGCCCAGAGTGTGAGCCTGAGGTAGGCCTGCCGGCGCTGCGCGCGGACTGGATTGCGGAGCGCGGGGACGTCGACAAGTATGAGGGCCGCGCCCGCAACCTCGCCGATGATGGCCGCTCCGCCGAGCGCCGCGGTGCCGCTTCCCAGGAGTGGAAGGGCGAGCGTCGCCAGCCGCTGCGCGCAAAGGAGGGCAAGCGTGTCACCCAGATGCATTACGCGCGCCAGGGCATCATCACCAAGGAGATGGAGTTCGTGGCCTTGCGCGAGCACTGCGACCCGGAGTTTGTGCGCTCCGAAATCGCGCGTGGCCGCGCTATCCTGCCCAATAACGTGAATCACCCGGAGTCGGAGCCGATGATCATCGGGCGGAAGTTCCTCACCAAGATCAACGCCAATATCGGCAACTCCGCGGTGACATCCTCCATTGCGGAAGAGGTGTCGAAGCTGCGTTGGGCCACGCGCTGGGGCGCGGATACCGTCATGGATCTCTCCACCGGCGATGACATCCACACCACGCGCGAGTGGATCCTGCGCAACTCGCCGGTGCCCATCGGCACCGTGCCCATCTACCAGGCGCTGGAGAAGGTCAACGGCGTAGCTGAGGACCTGACGTGGGAGATTTTCCGCGACACCGTCATCGAGCAGTGCGAGCAGGGCGTGGACTACATGACCATCCACGCCGGCGTCCTGCTTCCGTATATCCCGCTGACCACGGACCGCGTCACCGGCATTGTTTCCCGCGGCGGCTCGATCATGGCGGGCTGGTGCCTGGCACACCACAAGGAGTCCTTCCTCTACGAGAACTTCGATGAGCTGTGTGAGATCTTCGCGCGCTACGACGTTGCCTTCTCCTTGGGCGATGGCCTGCGCCCCGGCTCGCTGGCGGATGCCAACGACACCGCCCAATTCGCTGAGCTCAAGACCATCGGTGAGCTCACCCGGCGCGCCTGGGAGTACGACGTCCAGGTCATGGTGGAAGGCCCGGGCCACGTGCCGCTCAACATGATTCAGGAAAACAATGAGCTGGAGCAGGACTGGGCCTCGGATGCGCCCTTCTACACGCTGGGCCCGTTGGTCACCGATATTGCCCCGGGTTATGACCACATCACCTCCGCCATTGGTGCGGCGCACATCGCCATGGGAGGAACGGCCATGTTGTGCTACGTCACCCCGAAGGAGCACTTGGGGCTGCCCAACCGCGATGATGTCAAGACCGGCGTCATCACCTATAAGCTGGCCGCCCATGCGGCCGATGTGGCCAAGGGCCACCCGGGGGCGCGCGCCTGGGATGATGCGATGAGCAAGGCCCGCTTCGAGTTCCGCTGGCACGACCAGTTTGCGCTCTCCCTCGACCCGGATACCGCGCAGGCCTACCACGATGAGACCCTGCCCGCGGAGCCTGCGAAGACCGCGCACTTCTGCTCCATGTGCGGTCCGAAGTTCTGTTCCATGCGCATTAGCCAGGACATTCGGGATACCTTCTCCGATTCGCTAGGGATGCCAAGCTTCCCGGGTAAGGGAGCCATCGATCCGGAGGTCGTGGCAGCTGCCCGCGCGGGCGAGAAGCAGATGTCGGAGGAGTTCAAGGCCCAGGGCTCACAGCTCTATCAGGAAGAAGAGACCGCGCATGCCTGATCTTCGCTGCTACTTCGTCACGGGCGCGGGCCCGCATGAGGACGTCGTGCGCATCGCTGCCGCTGCGGCCCGGGGCGGCGCCGGGGTGGTACAAGTTCGTTCCAAGCCGATTTCCGCCCGCAACCTCTACCACTTAGGCCGCGACGTGGCCCGCGCGGTGGAGCAGGCCAACCCAAAAACGCGCGTGCTTATCGACGACCGCGTGGACGTCGCCGCCGCCCTCCGCCACGCTGGCGAGCCGGTGCACGGCGTGCATATCGGCCAGGATGATCTACCCGTGGCCGCCGCCCGCGCGTTGTTGGGGCCGGATGCGATCATCGGTCTGACCACCGGCACCCGCGAGTTAGTCGAGGCCGCCAACGAAGTAGCAGACCTGATTGATTACATCGGCTGCGGCCCGTTCCGCGCCACGCCGACGAAGGACTCCGGGCGCACCCCGTTGGGGCTTGATGCCTACCCGGATTTGGTGAAGCTCTCCCGCGTACCGCTCGTGGCCATCGGGGATGTCACCGCCAACGATGCACCCGATCTTGCGGCAACCGGCGTAGCCGGCCTAGCTGTCGTGCGCGGCATCATGCATGCCGATGACCCGGAAGCCTATTGCCGCAAGCTGCTGTCCGGCTTCGATGAAGGTGCGCGATGAGTACTAGCTCTGATTCATCCGTCATCATCATCGGCGCGGGCGTCATCGGCCTGGCCACCGCGGTGGAACTGGCCGCGCGGGGCCACGAGGTCACGGTGCTGGATCCGGCACCAGCCTCCGGGGCTACCCACTTCGCCGGCGGCATGCTCGCCCCCGCCGCCGAGGTGGTCTACCAGCAGGATCCGCTCTTCCCGCTCATGCGCGCCTCCGGCGCGTGGTACCCGGGGCTCATCGATCTGGTCGCCGCACACACAGAGGTGCCCACCGGCTACCGTGCCGAGGGAACGCTCGTCGTCGCCGCCGATCGCGCGGATGCCCAGCACCTCACCGAGCTGGCCGAGTATCAATCCCTCCACGGCATGGAGGTCGAGCGCATCACCGTGCGTGAAGCCCGGCGCGCGGAACCATTGCTGTCCCCGCGTCTGGCCGGTGCCGTCAGCATCCCGGGCGACACGCAGGTCTTCCCCCGCCAATGGGCGGCTGCACTACTGAGCGCGGCCCAAGGACTCGGCGTACGTTTCTTCCGTACGGCGGCCCAATCGATTGATGCTGCAACGGGCGTGGTCACCACGGCCGTCGGCGACTTCGAAGCAGAACAGGTTGTGCTCGCAGCCGGTCTGGGCGCGCGCGAGATCGAGTGGGCTAACTCAGCTGGGCTTGAACAGTCCCCGCTGCACCTGCGCCCGGTGTACGGCGATATCCTGCGCCTGCGGGTTCCGGATCACCTGCAGCCGCTGCTGACCCGCGTGGTGCGCGGCTTCGTGGAGGACCGCCCCATCTACCTCATCCCGCGCGGCGATGGCACCCTCGCCGTCGGCGCTACGACCCGCGAGGATTCCCTGTCCTCAGCGCAGGCCGGAGGCGTCTACGCGCTGCTTCGCGACGCCATCCGCGTCCTCCCCGCCGTCGAAGAATGCGAGTTCCTCGAGGCCAGCGCGGGGGCTCGCCCCGGCACCCCGGATGACCTTCCTTATCTTGGCCGCGTCAGCGAGCGGCTCGTCATCTCTACCGGCTATTTCCGCCATGGCATCCTGCTCACGGCACTGGCCGCGCGCTGTGCCCGCGAGCTCATCGAAGGAACCGATCCCAGCATCGATCTCGCGGCCTGTAACCCATTGCGACACCTCAAGGAGCAACAATGATCCTCATCCTCAACGGCCAGCCCTATGACACGGCGGCCGATACCGTCGCCCAGCTGCTCAAGGAAAAGGACATCGCTCCTGACGGCACTGCGGTGGCCGTGGCCGAACAGGTCATCCCCCGCTCGCAATGGGAAACCACCCCACTCAACGAAGGCGCGGCCGTGGAAATCCTCACCGCAGTCCAAGGAGGCTAAATGCTCACCATCGCCGACACTACCTTTTCTTCCCACCTCATCATGGGCACCGGTGGCGCCACGAGCCACGAGGCCCTCGAGCGCGCGCTCGTCGCCTCCGGGACCGAGCTGACTACCGTGGCCATGCGCCGCCATGCCGGCACCAGCGGCGGTGAGAGCGTCTTCGATCTGCTGCGCCGCCTGGACATCGCTCCCCTGCCCAATACCGCCGGGTGTCGCACGGCCCGCGAGGCCGTGCTTACCGCCCGCATGGCCCGCGAAGCTCTGGGCACCACGTGGGTCAAGGTCGAGGTCATCGCCGACGAACACACGCTGCTGCCCGATGTCGTGGAAACCCTCGACGCCACCGAGCTGCTTGCCGCCGAGGGGTTTACCGTGCTGGCTTATACCAGCGACGATCCCGTGGCTGCCCAACGCCTCGAGGATGCTGGGGCCGCGGCCGTCATGCCGCTCGGCGCCCCCATCGGCACTGGTCTCGGGATTCTCAACCCGCACAACCTCGAGCTCATTTGTTCGCGTGCCTCGGTGCCCGTGCTTGTCGACGCCGGCATCGGCACCGCCTCCGACGCCGCCCTCGCCATGGAGCTCGGCTGCTCCGGCGTGCTGCTCGCCAGCGCGGTCAACCGCTGCCAGAACCCGGAAGCGATGGCCACCGCCATGCGCCATGCCGTCGAAGCCGGCAGACTTGCCCGAAGTGCAGGGCGCATCCCACAGCGCGAGCACGCCCAGGCTTCCTCCACCTTCGAAGGCCTGGCCAGCTGGGCGGACCAGGTCCTGTAGCCCACTTCCTAAAAGGACTGCCATCATGCTCAGCAAAACCGAACGCGCCCGGACCGCGCGCCAACGCCTCCTGCCCGGCTTCGGCGACGTCGCCCAGGAGCGGCTTCATGCCGCGCACGTGCTTGTCGTCGGCGCCGGCGGGCTGGGCTGCCCGGCTATCCAACAGCTCACGGCGGCGGGCATCGGGCGCATCACTCTTATTGATTCCGATACCGTCGACATCAGCAACCTGCACAGGCAGGTGTTGTTTGGTGCGGGGGACGTCGGCAAGCCCAAGGCGGAAGTAGCCGCCGCGCGCGCCCGCGAGCTTTCCCCCGAGCTCACCATCACCGCGCTTAAGGAACGCCTCGATACCTCCAACGTCCTCGACCTGTGTTCCGAGGCCGACCTCGTCCTCGACGGTTCCGATACCTTCGGCACGAAATACCTCGTCGCCGATGCCTGCGAGCTCACCTCTACCCCGCTGGCCTGGGGTACCGTGCTGCGCTACGGCGGGCAAGCCGCGCTGTGGCACTCTGGGAGAGACTGCGCAGATGGGCGCGGGGTGGGCCTGCGCGACCTCTTCCCCGCCCCGCCCAGCGGCGAGGCGCTCGAGTGCTCGACAGCCGGGGTGCTGGGCGCGACGACATCGGTGATCGCAGGGCTCATGGCCACCGCGGCGGTCGCCATGCTCGGCGCACTCCCAGATCATCGGGACATGGTAGGGCGCGTAACCTCCTACGACGCGCTCCCCGGTAGCTTCCGCACACTACGGGTGGGCGCCGATCCCGACCGCCCCCTCGTTACTGCTCTACCGGCCCGGCACATCCTGCCGCCGGAACTTATTACCGGCCGCGCTGCCCTCCTCGATATCTCCGAGGACCCGAACTTTCCTCGTGCCACGGTGTCGCTGCCCTGGCACACCGTCACCGATGACGATTCCGTGCGCCGAGCGCTATCAGCCTGCGGCTCCGAATTGGTCTACGTGGCCTGCCCCTCCGGCGGGCGCAGCGCGGGCTTTGTCCTGCGCTACGCCGATCTCGCCGCGGACATGGGCATCGAGCTGCGCAACCTGCCCGGCGGGCTCGCAGCACACGATTTCTAGGCGCCGGCCACCGCCGGCCTGCGGAAGAGGTGCTCGTCGAGGATGCGCGCGGTGCCGTGGTGGCGGGCGCGGAACACCACGCAGGAGGCCACCAGTGCCAGGGCGGTCACGATGAACAGCACCGCGATTCCCGCCCAGAAGGTGCCATCGTGGATGCCGTCGGTGGCTCGGGTAAAGGCATTCTTTGCATAGGACATCGGGTGGAAAGGATGCAGCAAACTCAGCGGCCGCGGAATAGCTGCCACCGGCCACACGCCGCCGAAGACCATGACGCCTAAGGCAAAAGCACCGACTGCGAAGACAGCACCAATCTTGCGGCCGAAGGTTACGAGGAAGAACTGGTAGGTCGCCGCGCCGACGGCGGCAATCGCTGCGATGACGAGCAGCATCATCGGCCAGCTGGCGGGGCTCCAGCCCATGGTGGAGGACATCAGCCCCATGAACGCCAAGACCAGGAAGTTCAGGCCCGCCACCACGCCGAAGGCCGCGAGGATGCCGCGCACCGGGCTCGTCGCCGACTCGCCGCGGCGGCCCAGGTAATACGGCAGCGTCATCGCCAGGAGCAGCATAACAAGGAAGCCGAAGACCAACACGAAGAGCAAGGAAGCGCCGCCGGTGATGTTCTTCTCGGTCGGGTCAACCGGGCTGACCACCGTCTGTACAGGGTGGAGGTTAGAGGAGGTGAAGTTGATGGGCACGGCCATGTTCTGCGCCGACGTATCCGGCTGGGTAATGGAGGGGGCTTTGGCGGCGCCGTCGGCAAGCTTGGTGGCCAATTCATTGGAGCCGGCCTTGAGCTGGTCCATTCCATCCTTGAGCTCCGTGCCACCGGCGGCCAGCTGGCTCGTGCCATCCTTCAACGTGCCGGTTCCCTCATGCAGGCGGGATGCTCCGTCCTGCAGCTGGGCGGCACCGTTACTCAGCTCGCCAACTCCTGCCCGCAACTGCTGCGAGCCATCGGACAAGCGGTGCGCGCCGTCATTGAGCGCCATCATGCCGCCCAGGTACTCCGAATTGGGATCGGACAGGTTGTAGTAGAGCTGGCCGGTGCCGGCGGAGAGCTTCTCCAGTTGCGCCACCATGTTTCCGCTGGCGGCCGGGTCGAGCTTGGACACCAGGGAATAGAGTTGATCGGCTTGTTGGTGCATGCCGAGGCCGCGGAGGACGTCGACAAGCTGCAGCAGCGCCGGGGCCACAACCTGCGCCTGCTTGAGCACCGGGATGAGCATCCCGGTGAGCTGATTGACACCGCCATCGATCTGACCCGCGCCATCCGCCAGGCGGCCGGTGCCGGCGAGTAGTTTGTCGGAGCCGTCGGCAAGCTGGGCGGCGCCATCATCCAGCTGCGCCGCACCACCGCTCAAGCGCCCCACGCCCTCGTTGAGACGGGTCGTGCCGTCGAGCAGCTGACCAGTACCGTTGTTGAGATCGCCCGCGCCGGCGTCCAGCTTGGCAATTCCCTCGACCGCTCGCCCGCCGCCTTCCTGCAGCTTGCCCGCGCCCTCGTCGAGCCGGCCCGCGCCCTCAGCCGCGGTTCCCAGGCCATCGCTGAGTTTATTCAGTCCCTCGATGACCTGATCGGCATACTTCTTGGAAATCGCGTTCTCCACGCTGGTCTGCACCTGCGGGATGAGGCTGGAGGAAATCACCGAACCATTCGTGCCGTAGTAGTCATTGGTGGCGAAGTGAATCTCCGGCTTGACCGGCTTATCGCTAATGATGGTAACGGCCTGCTCGGAGAAATTCTTCGGGATGGTCACGACCATGAGGTACTTGCCCTTGAGCAGCCCCTCATCACCGTCCGCCTTGTTGACCTCGGCAAAGTTCAGGTACTGCGTCTCCATCAGGCCTTCCACGACCTGATCACCGTAGTTGGTGTAGGTGCCCTGCTTCTCGACGCCCGCATCCTCATTCACCACCGCCAAGTCAATGTTGCGCATGTACTTGGAGGGGTCCCACATGGCCCACATCATGGTGCCCGCGATGACGATAGGTGCTACGAGAAGGAAGACGATGAGCACGCGCGACAAGGTACTCGTGGGGCGCCAATCGAGGACGCGGTGCCATCCCATGGCCTCGCTGTCGTGGCCTGCCGCGTTTCGAGTAGCCGCGCTCCCCTCACTCACCGGGCCGGGCGAAGCGCTATTCGCGTCTGCTTCCCGGTTGGATTCAGCCTCACGGCTCATGTCCGCCTCCTTGACGTGATGATTCAGGTCCGCTTTTATTCGTTTATCAAGCCATTAAGGCTAGACACCCAAACGTGAGCGAGGCCACTAAGTCATTTGTTTCAACAAACATACCACCGATTAAGTTGGCATTGTGAACTTATAGCCATTCGTTCCGTTGTGCCGCGCTGCGCACCACCTGAGTTACATCACCCAGCACTCCCCTGTGACGGGCGAGCGAGTGCATTCGAATCGGGCTTTCATCCGGCAAGCCCCTGCCCTTTACAGCCTGTAGGCAGGGCGTTTTCTTCTCCGGTTGCGGGGCCGCGTGGCCTGTTTTAGGCTCTGTGCACATGGGGGATATTGAAACCTACATCCGCCTTCGCAACTCGGGGATTGCGCTGGTGGAAGCAGCAACCAGCACACCCGAAAGCTTGCGCGCACTTGGCGCCTCGCACGGCGATGCGGCGGAGCTGGCGTCGCTTCATGCCATCTATTTCGGCGAAACCCGCTTCACAGGCAAGCAACGCACAGCCCGCCAGGCGGCCCAACGCCAAGGCCACGACCTGGCCACACTGAGCCTGATTGAGTCCTACACCGCGAAGCTGAAGAAGCAGGTTGACGTCTGGAATTTGCGCGTCGCGCTCGCCTCCGTGCCCTCGGAACGGGTGCCTTCAGTGGCGGCGCAGCGAGTGAAGGAACTCAAACCGAAACGCGTGCCTTCACCAGGGGTGCGGCTGACTTACCGCAAGAATGGTCCATACTCGCTTACGGTTACTGATTCCGCGCTCAACATCTCCACCATGCGCAGCACCCTGGAATCCATTAACCCTACCGACCTCCTAGACGCCACCCGCCAGGTCTTCTTCAAGGAGGGCGTTGGCTCCCGTCCGGCGGTGGGAACAAACGTCGTGATAACACTCGACGAGCTTGACAAAATCATCCACCACGACGGCGACGACATCGAGCTCGAACTCACCAACGGCGGGCGCATGAGCGGCACAGAGTTTTTAACCTACAAATTCGCCGAGACTGGCTACGCCACTCTGGTCCACCCCACCATCGGCCCGGTGTGGCTGCACCGGCTTTCGCGCTTTGCCAGCCTCGAGCAGCGCATCATGGCCAGCGCGGAGCACCCCACCTGCGCGATCGAAGACTGCAACAAGCCAGCCGATTACTGCCAAGTCCACCACATCGTCCCCTGGCAAGCGGGCGGGGAAACCAATCCGCCCAACCTCACCATGCTGTGTGCCTACCACAACGGCATTAACGACGATGACCCCACCAGCCCGACCGGCAGAGGCTATGTCTTTCGGCTGAAGGGACCGGTTGATTACATCCCGCCCTGGGGAACGCCGATTACCGCGCAGCCGGCCTACCAAGAAGCGGTCAACCGGCTCGCGACAGCCGCACCCCCTTCCCAACCGCCGGATCCACCAAACGGTAGCCCACCTCCTGGGTAGCTCACTCCCTAGCACCGTGCCGCCCGACCAGCTCACCCACCTGGCTGGCTCACCTACTCCACGCGGAAGCCTCGCAGAACCGCAAGGCTTTCCGCGTCTTCAGCGATCCCTCAACAGAATCTCTTTCTGCGGGGCCATCGAATACGCCGTCCTCACAGAATGCTCTCCCGGAAAACTCGCGACCCCTCAACCGTTTGAACGGTTAGAAGCCGGCCTTCTTGAGGGCATCGGCCATCGAACCACCGCCGCCGCGGTCCGAGCGGCCACGCCCACCGTCGCGGCGGGAGTTGCGACGGTCGGAGCGGCCGCCGCGACCCTCGGAACGCCCACCGCCGTTGCGGCGCTTGGGGGCGGGCTGGCCGGGTTCGTCGTCAAGCCGCAGCGACAAGCCAATGCGCTGGCGCTCCACGTCTACCTCCATGACCTTCACCTTCACCACCTGGCCCGAGCGGACCACATCGTGCGGGTCGGAGACGAACTTGTGGCTCATCGCGGAGACATGGACGAGGCCATCCTGGTGCACGCCCACGTCGATGAACGCGCCAAAGGCCGCAACATTGGTCACGGTGCCCTCCAGAATCATCCCCGGCTTCAAGTCCGAGACCTTGTCCACACCTTCCTTGAAGGTAGCCGTCTTGAACTCCGGGCGCGGGTCACGGCCCGGCTTATCCAGCTCCGCGATGATATCCGTCACCGTCGGCACACCGAAGGTATCGTCAGCAAAGTCCGCCGGCGACAGCTTCGTCAACACTCGCGAATTGCCGATGAGCTCCGAAACCCCCAGACCGGTCTTCTCCGCAATGCGCGCCACCACCGGGTAGGCCTCCGGGTGCACTGCCGAAGCATCGAGCGGATCCTTGCCACCATTGATGCGCAAGAAGCCCGCGGACTGCTCAAAAGCCTTCGGGCCCAAGCGCGGCACCTTCTTCAGCTCCTTGCGCGAGGCAAACGTGCCGTTCTCATCGCGATATGCCACGATGTTGGCCGCAATCGTGGAATTCACGCCGGCCACGCGCTCCAGCAGCGGGGCGGACGCCGTATTCAGGTCCACGCCGACGCCGTTGACGGCATCTTCCACCACGCCATCGAGCGTGCGGGCGAGCGCGACCTGGTTGACGTCGTGCTGGTACTGCCCCACGCCAATCGCCTTCGGGTCAATCTTCACCAGCTCCGCCAGCGGGTCCTGGAGGCGGCGCGCGATCGAAACGGCGCCCCGCAGGGAGACGTCCATGTCAGGGAATTCATCGGCCGCCAACTGGGAGGCCGAATACACCGACGCGCCAGCCTCGGAGACCACCACCGGCGTGGGGCGAGCACCGCCGGCCTGCGCGATGAGGTCGGCGACCTCACCCGCCAGCTTCTCCGTCTCACGCGATGCGGTTCCGTTGCCGATCGCCATGAGGTCCACCGAATGGGCAGCGCTTAGCGACGCCAACTCCCTCACCGCCTCAGCCCACTTCTGCTGCGGCTGGTGCGGGTAGACAATCGTGGTGGCCAGGACCTTGCCCGTCGGGTCAACGACCGCGCACTTGACGCCATTGCGGTATCCCGGGTCTAGGCCCAGCGTCGCGCGCTGGCCGGCCGGGGCGGCCAGAAGAACGTCGCGCAGGTTTGTCGCGAAGACCTTGAGCGCGCCTTCCTCCGCCTTCTCTTTCAGGCGCATGCGCACGTCCAGACCGGAAGAGATGGAAAGCTTGGTGCGCCAGCCCCAGTGGACGGCGTCGGCAAGCCAGCGGGAGGTAGACACGTCCAGGTCGAAGCGGTCTGCGATCATGCCCTCGTACATGGCGTCATCGCCTGCGTCGAGGTTGAGGTGCAGCACGCCCTCGCTTTCGCCGCGCAGCAGCGCCAAAATGCGGTGCGAGGGGAGCTTCTCGAAAGGCTCGGAGAACTCGAAGTAGTCCTTGAACTTCGCGCCCTCGGTTTCCTTACCCTCGACCACGCCGGCGTTCATGGAACCGCTGGTGTACATGCGCTCGCGCACCTCGCCCACCAGATCCGCATCCAGTGCGAAGCGGTCCACCAGAATGGCGCGGGCGCCATCGAGGGCCTTCTTCGTTTCCTCGAAACCTTCGGTGAGATACTCCCCCGCCAGCTCGGCCGGGTCCGCCGAGGGGTCCTCGATGAGCTTGTCCGTCAGCGGCTCCAGTCCTGCCTCGCGCGCGATATCCGCCTTGGTCTTGCGGCGCTTCTTATACGGCAGGTACAGATCCTCCAGGCGCGCCTTGGTCTCGCAGCCCTGGATCAGTGCGCGCAGCTCATCGGTGAGCTTGCCCTGTTCCTCAATCGCGGCGAGCACCGTTTTCTTGCGCTCTTCCAGCTCGCGCAGGTACGTCGAGCGTTCCTCGATGATACGCAGCTGGGAGTCATCCAGCCCGCCGGTGGCTTCCTTGCGGTAACGGGCAATAAACGGGACGGTATTGCCCTCCGCCATGAGTTTCAGGGCGGCGTCAACGTGTGCTTCTTTGACGCCCAGCTCTCCGGCGATGGTGGCTGCGATATTCACAAAACCTCTTTTTGGTCGGGGACTAAAAGACCTTCCTACCCTATACCCCGCCCTGCCACGCGCAGGAAGTACCCAACCCAAACTCGGTGTGGCCGATTTCGGAGGTGCCGTACCACAGCGTGTGCGGCGGCAAGCAGTCCGCGACGGCCGCGGTGACTTTGGTCAACGGCAGCTCAGAGGAGCCGTTGACGATGACCCTCCACACGTGCTCACCCACCGGCGGCTGGCCGTGTTTATCCATGTACTCGTTGACCAGGATATTGTCGGGCTCGCAGGTAAAGGAGATGATCTCTGCGTTGATATCGAGCGGCTCGACGCCGCCTTCGCGCAAACGCTGCGGCATATCTTTGAGAATCTTGTCCCATTCGGCTTCGGTCATAAGTATTGACAAGTCAGTACTGATGTCCATCTCATTCCTCCTTCAAGGATTCCACGTATGCGCGGTCGGCATCGCTCAGGTCCGCCGCGTCCAGCAGCTCCGGGCGGCGCTTCCACGTCCGAGCCAGCGACTGCTCGCGACGCCACCGGTCCACCTTGGCATGATCCCCGGAAGTCAGTACATCCGGAACCGCCAGGCCGCGCCACTCGCGCGGTTTGGTATAACTCGGTCCTTCCAGCAAGCCATCGGAGAAAGAGTCCTCCTCGTGCGAGCGCCGGTTTCCCAACACCCCGGGGATAAGGCGTACGACGGCTTCAGCAATGACCAGCACGGCTACCTCGCCGCCGATGAGCACGTAGTCGCCGATGGACACCTCGCGCACGCGGTAGCGCTGCGCGGCATCCTCGACGACGCGCTGGTCGATGCCCTCGTAGCGTCCACACGCGAACACGATGTGTTCCTCGGTAGACCACGCCCGGGCATCGGCCTGAGTAAAGGGCGTTCCGGCGGGAGTCGGCACTATGAGCAGCGGCTTATCCGAATCCTGGCCTTCCCCGTAGGCACGCGCCTCGACGCCATGGATATCGTCGTGGCGCGGCTTGCTCAGGTGCGGCAGAGCGCTCTGAAGGTCCTGGGTGGAGGCGGTGCCGGAGGAGACGTCGTCAAGCGCCGGCCCCCACACCTCAGGCTTCATGACCATTCCTGGGCCGCCCCCGTAGGGTGAGTCATCGACGGATTTGTGCACGTCGGTGGCCCACTGGCGCAGATCATGCACCCCCACCGCGAGCTTTCCCTGCTCGATGGCCTTGCCCAGCAGCGCGTGGCGCAGCGGGTCGAGGTACTCCGGAAAAATGGTGAGAACGTCTATCCTCATAGGTCAAGCAACCCCTCCGGCGGGGTGATGGTGCAGGTCCCGGCCTCCAGATCGACTTCGGGCACGATCTGCTCAACGAAGGGGACCAACGCCTCTTTGCCATCGGTGAGCGTGACTTCCAGAAGGGACTGCGTGGGACCGTGCGTCACGCCGGTCACCTCGCCCACGTCTGAGCCGTCGAGAATGACGCGCAGGCCTTCCAGCTCGTGGTCGTAGAAGCCGTCATCCTCGGGATCATCCAAGGGTTCGGCGAAGAACTGGGTGCCGCGCAGGGAATCCGCGGCCGTGCGGTCTGGGATTTCCTCGAAGGTGATGAGCAGGCGCCCTTTATGAGCGCGCACCGCCGCGATGGTGAGCTCGTGTTCTTTCTTGCCTTGTTTGCCGTGGAGAACCTCGCCGACGGCGAAACGGGTCTCGGGGGAATCGGTGGTCACCTCGACGGAGACCTCGCCTTTAATGCCGTGGGATTTCACCACGCGACCAATGAGTAGTTCCATGACTGCTAGCTTAACGGGCTACGCTGGAGTGGCATGACTGAGCTTCCGATCAATGATGCAGCCACCTTTGGTGCCGCCACCCATGACAGCGCCGCGCTCACAACGCTAAATTTGCTCGATGAGGCCCCTAAGCCGGGCCCATCGCGCCCGAGACCAGCCGTTAAGCGAGTCCTCAGTGCCGACGGAGCGAACCTCATCCTCTTTTCATTCTTGCCCGGGCAGGTCCTGCCCGATCACAAAGCCGCGCACCCCATCACCGTCCAGGTGCTACAGGGCGCGGTGACTTTTAGTTGCGGAGATGAAGATTACGTGCTCGTTCCCGGGCGCATCGTACACCTTCCAGCGTATGTCCCACATGCGGTGTCCTGCAGCGATCAACCTGCGCTAATGCTGCTCACAATGTTGACGCCAAACACTGGCGTGAATGTCTAGACTTTTAGTATTATTCTTGGATTGTGAGTAGTTCTAAGCCTTACCACCATGGAAATTTGCATGAAGAGATCCTCCAGGAGGCCATCAAGCTCGGCCGGGAGGGTGGACCAGAGGCAGTAACGATTCGCGCGGCAACGCGCGCGGTCGGCGTTTCCCCCACCGCCGCGTACCGCCACTTCAAGGATCAGGCCGCGCTTCTCGACGCCGTCGCAGACGTCGCCACCTTCGAACTCATTACCAAGCTGAGTGAGGCCTTCGAGAATACCGAGGGAAGCATTGTCGACAAGATGATGGCGGCTGGCTTTGCCTACTACCACTATGCCTTGGAGGAGCAAAGCTTCTTTGAGTGCATGATGGCCACGAGCGGCTTTGACATCCCTGGTGCGCTGGCCGCCGCCGCAGAGGGACCGGGAGAGGATCCGCGGGTCCAGGCCACGTTCAACTTCTATGACTACATGGAGCAGTACGCACGCTACATTGGGCAGGAGCCTAACCGGCAATTCATGATGCAAAATTGTCTTGCTGGGTGGTCCACGGTGCACGGCTTTACGGTGTTGTGTTTGAGCGGCCACTTGGCATCAGTATCGGAAGAAGCGATGGAAAGGATTGCGCAGTCGGTCATCGCCTCCGCCATCCGCGGTTTGGATTTCGAGAACCCCTTGGAAGCACGCCCCGCTGCCCCGCAAAACTAGAAAATCCCCGCTGGTGCGGGGATTTTCTGTTAGGCGAGTAGTTTACTCTGCGGACTCCTCAGCGGAGTCAGCCTCGGCAGCCTCTTCCTCTGCCTTTGCAGCCTCAGCGGCAGCGGCTTCCTCTGCAGCCTTCTCAGCGGCAGCCTTTGCCTCAGCCTCTTCCTTGGCCTTGCGCTTCTTCTCGGTGATGGCCTCGATGGTCGGGCCGTTGTTGGCCTCAGCCAGAGCGGCGTTGAAGAGATCCAGCTTGGACGGCTTCGGCTCAGCAACCTTCAGGGTGCCCTCTGCGCCCGGCAGGCCCTTGAACTTCTGCCAGTCACCGGTCACCTTGAGCAGTGCGAGAACCGGCTCGGTCGGCTGCGCGCCGACACCCAGCCAGTACTGAGCGCGCTCGGAATCGATCTGGATCAGGGACGGCTCCTGCTTCGGCTGGTAGATACCGATGTTCTCGATAGCCTTGCCGGAGCGGCGGGTGCGTGCATCAGCAACAATGATGCGGTACTCAGCGTTGCGGATCTTACCCATACGCTGCAGCTTGATCTTAACGGCCATGATTGGCTCCTTTTCTAGTCACCGGGCAGTTCAGACACGCGCCGCTTGGTGGCGCGCCGGTTCAACCCTTGGATTTATCCTGCGTGTGACATGCCGGCCGTCCGTGGGCGGTACCGGCGTTACGCAGAAATGAAGTTTTAGGTGTCCTCCATGCTGCACATGGACAACCCCAATGATTTTAGCGGTACGCACGCAAAATAGGAAATCCCCCCTACCGCTTGCATGGTTAGGCCTTACCCCGCGAAAGGGGTAGCCTGTAATGCGGTTATTTCGCTGCCACACAAACCTCTTTTTATGAATAAACAAGCCCCATCTACATTCCGCTACCGCTACGACCTCGATGGCCTCCGCGGCATCGCGATCGCTTTGGTTGTTTTATACCACGTCTTCGTCGGTCGTGTTTCCGGTGGCGTCGATGTCTTCCTCCTCCTGTCCGGGTACTTCTTCCTGGGCTCGCAGCTGCGCTATGCCGCGCGGCCGAACGCCTCCCTGAACCCGTGGTGGCCCATCTGGCGCACGCTGCGCAGGTTGGCACCTGCCCTCGTGCTCGTCATCGGTGTGAGCTATGTGCTTGTTCGGATATTTACCCCGAAGCTCATGAACACCGAGCTCACCAAGCAGATCACGGCGACAGTCTTTTACTACCAAAACTGGGAGCTAGCACGGCAAAACGCCGACTACGCTGCCGCCTCCGCAACCACGTCGCCGCTGCAGCACATGTGGTCCATGGCGGTCCAGGGGCAGTTCTATCTCATGGGCATCTTTTTTGCCCTGGGCCTGGCCGCTTTTATGCGGTTGCGCCCGAAGAAGTCGGGGCTTAAGGCGCAGCGCTTCCCCTCCGTAAATTCTATCGCCGGCCCGATCCTCCTCGTGATCACCGTCGCCTCTTTTGCCTACGCCTCGCGCGACGGTCTCTACGGGACCCCTGAGAATTACTACTCCACGTGGTCTCGCGCGTGGGAGCTAACCCTGGGCGCGGTTCTCGTCATCTACGGCTCGCGCCTAAAGATGCCGCAGCATTTGTCCAACGTCGCCACCGCCCTCGGCCTAGCCGCCCTGGCTGGCACCGGCATGCTCATCTCCGACAGCTTGGCTTTCCCGGGCCCGCTGTCACTTCTGCCCATCGGCGGCGCGGTGCTCATCATTATTGGTTCCGGTGGTTCCTTCTCGCGGGTACTGACGGTTCGCCCTTCCCGCTGGCTCGGTGATATCGCCTACCCGCTCTACCTGTGGCACTGGCCGCTCCTCATCATCTCCACCGCCGCGCTCGGCTTTGAAACCCCGCCATGGTGGCTCGGTGCCATCATCATCGCGGTGTCGCTGGGCTTGGCGGATGTGACGCACAGATTCGTCGAGAAGCCCCTGCGCCAGCACCGCAAGCGCCCGCTTGCCGACGACCTCCCCGTCCACCGCGGCCTCGCCGACCTCCGCACCCGCACTGGTGCCCTCCGCGGCGTCGGTGGAGTTGTCGTCGCGGCGTGCACCGTTGCGCTCGTGGCCGTTCAGCCGCTGTGGCAGCGCAGCCTCCAGGAGGCAAACCAAGAGATTCTTGATCCGCAGCTCTACCCTGGGGCAACGACCTTCGTGGAGAACATCACCCCGCCTGAGAACGTGGAGATTAAGCCAGATCCGATTCTCGCGCGCGGCATCCAGCCACCGGTTGCCGATAACTGGTGCTTCATTCCAGAGCAGGAGCCGTCGGACTATTTCATCGAGACGCAGAAGGACGGCGTAACGCCGTGTGTCTTCGGCGACGTCAACTCCGACGTTGAGGTCTACTTGGTGGGCGGTTCGCACGCGGAGCAGTATTCCTCAGCCCTGGATCACTTGGGCCGCGAGATGGGATTCAAGCTGGTGCCGCTCACCCGCGTGGGTTGCCCCATCGAGTTGGGCGATGAGCTCAGCGTCAAGCCATCTTGCGCCGAGTGGAGCAAGGAAGTGGTCAAGCGCATCATCGACGCGGACCCAGCCCTCGTGGTGTCGAATTCGACGCGCCCCGGGCAGGCCCTAGGCCACGGCCCGGACGCCGTCCCGCCGGGATATCAGGCCTTCTGGGACGAACTGGCCAAGCACGATATTCCTTTCCTCGGTTTCCGCGATAATCCGTGGGGATTCGACGAGCACGGCAATGGCCGCCAGTTTGATGAGTGCTACGTGGCCACCCAGGATTCCCTCGGGTGCGGTATGCGCTTCGAGGAGGTTTATGCGCCCTACGATCCGGGCGCAGAGGTCCTCTCCCAGTACAAGAACATGCTGGCCGTAGACACCTCGAAGTGGTTCTGCGATGCCAACGGCGATTGCCCGGTCATCATCGGCAATATCATGGTGTATCGCGATATGCACCACTTCACCACGGCATTCGCGGATTCGGCCATCCCGCTCATCCGTGAAGCGATCACCCCGTTCCTCAATGGCGAGACCGTCCAACAGCAGCCCCCGGAAACCGCCACGTCTACCTCCACGACGAAGGCGGGCCCAGCACCGTCCACCCCGGCGGCGCCGACTCCCGCCAACCCGGTCCCCTACCCTGCCTTCCCTGCGGGCGAGGCCATCTAGTAGCCGCCGCTAGCGCAGGGCTTCGGGCACGTAGGCGCAGGTGGGGTCCGACGCGAGCGGGTCGCCCGTCATGGCAAAAGCCGTGGACCGCGAGCCGCCACACACAGAAGCAAACTCACACACGGAGCACTTGCCGCTCCACGCGTTGGGATCCCTAAGCTTCTTAAACACTGGCGAGTTGGCGTAGATGTCCGGCAGTAGGTGACTCTTGACGTTGCCGCAGTGCAGCGGCAGGAAGCCGTTTGGATAGACGTCCCCCACGTGGTCGATGAAGACAAAGCCGGAACCCGCGTTGATGGCCATCGGCGGCCGCGGGCGGCGCGTGTGAGGATCGGGGCCCAAAATCCGCTCGGTCTCCGCGGTAAGGAAGCGGTACAGTTCGCCGCCCTCGTACTTCTCTCCCCGCTGGGCTTGCAGGACGATGCGCCGATATTGCGGCCCCTCCGTGGTCTTAATGGCAATCCGCGTGGACACGCTGTGCAGCCACTGCATCGCGTCCTCGCGCTCCTGCGGGGTCAGCGCCTCCAAGCCCGTACCGCGGCCGGTGGGTACGAGGAAGAACACACTCCAGAGCTTGGCACCCATCTCGATAACCCGCTCCAACAGCTGCGGGGCCTCATGGACGTTGTTCTTCGTGATGGTGGAGTTGATTTGGAGGCGGAAGCCCACGTCGGTGACCACGCTGGCCATCTCAATCGTGCGGTCGAAGATGCCGGAGAAGCCGCGGAAGTAGTCGTGGGTTGCAGCGCTCGCGCCGTCGAGAGACAGCGACAGCGCGGCCCCTCCCGCCGCGCGCAGGCCCTCGAGGCGCTCGCGCGTCAAACGGGGCGTGACCGACGGCGAAAGCGACACGTTGAGTCCCAGGGACGTGCCGTAGGCGGTGAGCTCTTCCAGGTCGCCGCGCTCAAACGGATCCCCTCCCGTGAGCACCACGAGCGGGCGTGGCTTGTCGTAGCTGGCCAGGGAATCCAGCAGCGCCTTGCCTTCGGCGGTAGTGAGCTGGCCCGGTGCGGGGTCGTGCTGGGCGTCGGCCCGGCAGTGCTGGCACACCAGCTGGCAGGCACGGGTGACCTCCCAGATGGCGATGAACGGTTTGGTAGTGATGTCGTGGCGCATCTGGCGCACCACAGGGCTGGCCTTCACAGTGAGGACCTTTCCACGCGAGAACAGTTTTATCCAACTTTAGTCGGACATATTGTCGCGTGGGTAATCGCCTACTTCTTCTTGCCTTGGCCAAAGTCCAGGTTGTTGAGGTCGATATTCTCCATGCCCTTCGGCATCTTGATATCGCCTAGCCCGGGCATGCCGCCGCCGAGCTGCTCCTGCATCTTCTGCAGCTCCTGCATCGACGGCATACCGCCGCCCATGCCTGGCATTCCGCCGCCACCACGACGCTTCGGCGGCTTGCGCTTGCCGTTCTTGCCCTTGCGGCCCTTCGGCTTCTTCTTAGTAGCCGAGCGCCCGCCGCCCATGCCCGGCATGCCGAAGCGGCCGGCCATCTGGGACATCATCTTCTTGGCTTCAGTAAAGCGCTCAATGAGCTGGTTGACGTCAGAAACGCTCACACCAGAACCAAGGGCAATACGCTTGCGGCGCGAAGCGTTGAGAATCTTCGGGTTCTCGCGCTCCTCCGGGGTCATACCGCGGATGATGGCCTGGATGCGGTCGAGCTGCTTCTCGTCGACCATGTCGGCGATCTGGTTCATCTTGTTGCCGCCCGGCATCATCTTGAGCAGGTTGCCCATCGGCCCCAGGTTGCGGACCATGAGCATCATGTCCAAGAAGTCATTGAGCGTCATCTCGCCGGAGCCCATCTTCTTGGCGGCTTCCTCCGCCTTGGACTGATCCAGCTTGGACTCCGCCTGCTCGATAAGCGTCAGCAGGTCACCCATGCCCAGGATGCGCGAGGACATGCGCTCCGGGTGGAAGACGTCGAAGTCATCGAGCTTCTCACCTGTGGAGGCGAACATGATGGGCTTGCCGGTCACCTCACGGATGGACAGGGCTGCACCACCGCGGGCGTCGCCGTCCAGCTTGGTCAGAACGACGCCGGTGAAGTCGACGCCGTCGCGGAAGGCCTCGGCGGTCTGCACGGCATCCTGGCCGATCATCGAGTCGATGACGAAGAGGACTTCGTCCGGGTTGACGGCGTCGCGGATGTTGCGAGCCTGCGTCATCAGGGTTTCATCGATGCCCAGGCGGCCGGCGGTATCGATGATGACGATATCGTGCTGCGTGCGCTTGGCTTCCTCAATGCCGCGCTTGGCGACGTCCACCGGATCCCCGTGCGAGGTACCCATCTCATGTTCGTGGGAATCCAGGGAGGTGCCCGGATCCGGAGCGTAGACATCGACCCCGGCGCGCTCGCCGACGATCTGCAGCTGTTGCACCGCACCCGGGCGCTGGAGGTCACAGGCCACCAGCATCGGGGTGTGCCCCTTGGAAGCCAGGTGCTTGGACAGCTTGCCCGCCAAGGTGGTCTTACCAGCACCTTGGAGGCCGGCGAGCATGATGACCGTCGGCGGATTCTTGGCTAGGTTCAGGCGGCGGGTCTCGCCGCCGAGGATCTCGATGAGTTCCTCGTTGACGATCTTGACCACTTGCTGCGCAGGGTTGAGCGCCTCGGAGACCTCGGCGCCTGCCGCGCGCTCCTTAATGCGCTTGATGAAGCCGCGCACGACGTTGAGCGAGACGTCCGCCTCCAGCAACGCAAGGCGGATTTCGCGCGCTGTGGCGTTGATGTCCGCCTCGGTCAGCTTGCCCTTGCCGCGCAGGCCGGACAGGGCTGATTGCAAGCGGTCAGACAAAGACTCAAACACGTTAGAGTGCTCCCTCAACTATCGTGGATAAATTTATAACTTCCCCAGCTTAGCCGTTGACCAGTGCTTGGGTCACATTCCGGACGAGGGTGGCACGGGGGACGTCGCCAAGCGGCACGGCGTGAAGCACCATCGTGGCGCCCGGTGTGGTGGTGGATAGCCACTCGCACTCCGGAAGCAGCGCGAGCACGTGTCCGAGGGTACCCGGGTAGTCATCGATTCTGAGCTCGAAGACGCCTCTGGTCCACATGGCGGTTGCAGGTCCCGGTACGAAATCAGGCAGCACGGTATAGGTTCCGGACTTATAAGACTGCACCAAGCGCTCCTCCACCGTCGCGAGATCGATGGCGCCGTGGAGCGCGCGGATATCGAACTCGCCGGCGTAGCCCTCCTCCGTGCGCACCAAGCGCGAGGACAGGATGTTCCACCCCAAGGCAGCGATAAGCGCTAGTGGACGCACGGCCTCCCGCTGGTAGCTGCCGCGCCACAGGACAGTGAAGCTATCATCCTCCGGGTTGTGGCGCAGGCCGATGTCGCGGTCAACGGCCACCAGCGGCCGCACCGGACTCAGGGCCTCCAGCTGCGCAAAAGCGCGGGCGCTGACCGCCTCGATTCCATTCTCGAGTCTGCGGTTCCACACGCCTGGGCCGGTGGATTCGGCATCGGTGCGGGCGAGCACGACGAGGAGCGCCAGGGTCAGGTAGTCATAACGCACGGCCTCGAGAAGCTCATCGCGGGCTTCGTCGGAGTAAGGGTCCGTGCGGGAGACGATGCGTGCCAGAGTCGTGTGCTCTGCCACCACGGTTTGCACGCGGGAGCGATCCGCCAGGTCGAGGCCGAGCTTGGCGGCAGCGCGCGCCACCATCTCCGCTCCCACGAGTTCGTGCGGGCGGCCGTAGCCTTTGCCGATGTCGTGGTAGAGCCCCACCAAGAGCAGCAGATCGGGCCTCGCTACGGACGTGCGGGCTTCGGCGCACCGAGCGACGGTAAGGATGGAGTGATAGTCCACGGTATGAGAGTGCGTGCGCTCCCGAGGCAGCATTCCGCGGATGTGCTCCCACTCCGGAACGACTCGCTCCCACAAGCCATGGGCGTCCATTTCCTGGATAAGGCGCGGGGTATTGAGCGGTGAGGACAACAGGCTGAAGAAGGCATCCGTTGCTCCCGCGGGCCAGCGCTGCGGCAGGTCTGGCAGCTCGCGTAGTTGTTCCCAAACGTGGGCGGGCACGCTCCTGCCTGAACGGGCCGCAGCGGCGGCGACGCGCAGGAGCAGCCACGGCTCGTCGAGGTCTGCGGTGCGGGCGAGCCTGATTTCGCCGCCCACATCCACGACACCGATGTCGAGTGGCTTGCGGGTGCGGTTGTGGCTGCGCTTGGCCACCACTCCCCTAGCCGTCGCGAGCGCCCTCTCGACGGCCCTATCCACCGCCGCGGCGGTGGTGACGACGGCCGCTGATAATTCATAGCGGTCGGCAAAGCCCATCTCGTGTGCGATCTCCGCGGCGAATTCTGGGTCGAGGATGTCGCGGTGGCGGCGGGCGGTGACGTGGAGGAGCGTGCGGACGTCGAGAAGCAGGGCCTGCTCCTCCTCGAGCGCTGGGGCGTCCGCGAGGTTTCCTAAGGCGAGGGCCCGGAGGAATTGGATATCGCGCAGACCGCCGCGCCCATTCTTAATATCCGGGTGGGTCATCGTGGCCAAGGTTCCGGAGCGGCGCCAGCGCGCGATGGCTAGATCAACGAAGGCATCGAAGTTACTCTGCAACAGGCGGCGCCACGAGGCATAGACCTGGGCGCGGGTGGAATCCACCAGCTGCTTGTCTCCGGCGACGAAGGCCAGATCGAGTTGCGCGAAGCCGGCGGCGGGATCGGAACCGGCGATGGCGCCGAATTCGCGCGGGGTGCGCACCGCATAATCGAGCCGATACTTGGCGTCCCAGATGGGATACCAGACCTCGGAAACGACCTCCTCGGGCAACTCCGTGTCATCCGGGTGAAGGAGGATGAGGTCGAGATCGGAAAATGGGGTCATCGCGCGGCGCGCGAAGGAACCGGTGGCTGCAAGCGCACACCTGGGCGGGAGCTGCAGGGACTGCGTGAGGCGCATCGCCGAGGCATAAGCGTCCTCACGCAGTTGAGCGGCCGTAGACACGTGTTACAGGGCCGCCTCGCCGCGCTCGCCGGTGCGCACGCGGATGACGTCCTCAATAGGAGTGATCCAGATCTTGCCATCACCAATCTTTCCGGTGTAAGCGGCGTCCACGATGGTGGATACGATCTCCTCGACCTGTTCGTCAGAGGTCACCACCTCGAGCTTGACCTTGGGAACGAAATCGGTGGCGTACTCGGCGCCACGGTAGACCTCACTGTGGCCGCGCTGCTGACCGAATCCTTGGGTCTCGGTCACCGTCAGGCCATGCACGTCGTGCTGTTCGAGGGCCTCGCGAATATCCGGCAGCGTGAACGGTTTGACGATGGCAGTGATGAGCTTCATCTGTTACTCCTTAGCTCCGGCGGTGTCGACCCGCGGCTGGACGGTTGGTGCAGGACTAATCCTAGCGTCGTGGGCGTGGCGGCGGTGCGACGCCACGGATTCGCGGAAATCATATGCGGTCTCGCGGTGCTCGCCCAGGTCGCTCCCCTGCGCTTCATCCTCGATTCGCCAGCCCATGGTGGCGCGGATGAGGAGCGCCGCAAGCAGGGTGACGAGCCCCGACACCAGCATCGCCACAACCGCAATCAGCGTTTGAACGACGAGCAGCTTGAGCCCTTCAGTGAAGTGACCGGTGAGGATGCCGTTATCCGTAGCGAAGAAGGCTAGGCCAATCGTGCCCCACAGTCCTGCGCACAGGTGCACCCCGACGACGTCCAGGGAATCATCAAAGCCCCAGCGGTACTTCAGGCTGATGCACAGGCAGGCGATAATCCCGCCGAGGAAGCCGAGGGCGATGGAACCGAGCGGATTCAGTGCTCCTGCCGCCGGGGTGATGGCGACAAGGCCTGCGATAGCTCCGGATACAGCGCCGAGTGAAGTGGCGGCACGGTCACGGATTCGCTCCACCAACATCCAGCCGAGCATCGCGGCGGCCGCAGCGACGGTGGTGTTCAACCACGCCACACCTGCAAGGCCATCCGCAGCGAAGGCGGAACCTCCGTTGAAACCGAACCAGCCGAACCACAGCAGCGCGGCGCCGAGCATCACCATCGGGAGGTTGTGTGGCCTATCGACGTGCTTCGGAAAACCCGCGCGCGGGCCCACGACAATCGCGAGGACTAGGGCCGCAGCTCCGGCAGAAATGTGCACGACGGTACCGCCCGCGAAGTCGATGGGAGCGATGAGCGCCTCACCTTCCGAGACACCGAAGAGCCACGCCGCGAGCGAGCGCGGGGCGTGGGAGAGAATTCCCCCGCCCCACACCATGTGGGCGAGCGGGAAGTAGGCGAAGGTTACCCAGATACCCACGAAGGTTAACCAGGCCGAAAACTTCACGCGGCCGGCGATGGCACCGGAGATAATAGCCGTCGAAATAATGGCGAAGGTGGCTTGGAAGCCGATATCGATGACGGCGGGGTAACCAGAACTACCAAGGAGATACTCGTTGGAAGGTCCTGCAATCTGGCCACGCAAGCCCCACGCTTCAAACGGGTTGCCCACGATACCTGCAAAAGAGCTTCCCGCATAGGACATGGACCAGCCCCACAAGACATAGAGCACAGGCACAAGCGCGAGCGCGCCGAAGGACATCATCATCATGTTAAGGACATGGCGATTGCCCGCCATGCCGCCATAAAACAACGCCAATCCGGGGGTCATGAGCAACACCAATGATGCGCTGATCAGCATCCACGCTGCATCACCGGAAGAGAATGCATCAGGAGTCATACTTCAACTAACCCCTTTTCTATAACTTGATAGGTACAGTTCTCAAAAGGCCTATAGGCCTATAGATTTAGAAAGAGGAATGAGTCACAGATCACATCTGGGCTCCAAAAAAGCGGCGAGAGCATTGTTGCCCTCGCCGCTCACTTAAGCGTGCGCCCTAGATTTCCTCCTCGGACGCTTCCACGGTCTGTGCTTGCTGGCGCATACGTTTGGCGTACTTCACGTCGGTGACGGTCACGCCGTAGATGGAACGGCCCATGTAAAAAGAGCCCACCGAACCGATGATCCACACGCCGAAACAAGCAATGAGGACACGGACCAGCGACCATAGCGAGAACCCGTTCTCGGCAAAGTCAACGACCAGCTTCGCCACGAGCAGAAGAGGAACGGCCAAACCGACCGTCGGCCCCAGCAGGTTAACGCGGGTCAAGGCATCGGGCGCGCGCCACAAAGCGATGGCCGTCGCGATAACCAGGACCGTGGCCACAACCAGCAGAACCGAAGCAATAATCTCCGCGATAGTCATGGTTTTACCTCCTGCCCTTCGAGATGATGCGGGCCATCGACAACGTCGGCAGCACGCCCGCGGCGATGCCCGCGAGCATTGCGATGTCGTAGACGATGGACGCGTGATTGGTCATGGCCCACGCGAAGTACATGCACATCATGCCGTAGAAGACCATGTCACTCATCACGGTGCGGGTGAGCTCATCGCGGGAGCGCAACGCCAGCACCAACGCCGAGCACACCGATGCGCCAATGAGGAACACACAGACAAAGACAACCCATTGAAAGGCGCTCATCGAGGAAAAATCAATCACTTCTTATCATCCTTTCGGGCGTCCTTGCCCGGCACGACCTGACGCAGCGGCCACACGGAGTATTTCTCCACGTCGTTCGCTGCCAACGGGGTATCGTCCGCCTTCGCGATATCGGGGGCGCGCATATGGCGGCCCAGGGTATCCAGCGGATACTCGTAGAACGTCGGGGCGAGCTCCTCCGTCGGGCCCTGGCCAGGCACGCCATAATCGATGCCCTTCACTCGTGGCGCGAGGCGCTCCTCCATGTCCGCGAGGTCCGCCATGACACTAGCCGGGTCATCCCCCATCACGGCTTGGACCAGCACGATGCGCGGAAGGCCTTCGGCAACCGGCTCGCGCAAGCCCAACGACAGGGTGCCCGGCGTTGCGGTAATGGACGAGGTGAACCAGAAGATCTCCCAGGCGCTCGTCACACGCAAGGGGTACCGAAGCACCACTGGGCGATAGTTGTTATGCGGCTTGAAGGATTCCATGGCGAGCGAAAAGCCCGCGACGAAGATCTCCTTAATGAGCCACAGAGCGTAGACAACTGCATGCACAGCACTCTTCATTTAACGGCCCTCCTGAAGGGAGTCGATATCGGGTAGGGCTACGGGGTCGTCGCCAAGCACTGCGTGTGCGTAGGCCTCCGTGTCCAACAAATCCTCCGATGCCTCCATGGTGACACTAATGACCGGCCCGGACAGGATGAACATGGTCAGCGAGCCCAAGATCAACGCCGCCGAGGGCGCCATCAGCTTCTTGCGAATCACAAGTTCATCGGGCACCTTCTCCTTTGGCAGGTCCTTGCCCCAGAAGACTCGGCGCCACACGCGCAACATGGCCAGGAACGCCGCGAAGGAGGCGATGATAATCACCGCGATAACGGTCCAGGCCCATCCCCCGCCGGTACGGGCGATTTCCGCGACGATGAGGACCTTGCCCCACATACCGGAGAAAGGCGGGAAGCCCACGACGGAGAAGGCACCGGCGGCGAAGATCCACGCGATAATCGGATCACGGCGCGCCAAGCCAGAAAGCTTGTTGAGCCTGCCCGTACCGTACGTCTCCTCGATGGCACCGGAGGCCAGGATGAGGGAGCCCACCGTGAGCATGTGGTGAATCGTGTAGAGAATGCCGGCAGCCAACGCGCGCTGCGCATCGTGGGTCGTGAAGGCCATCATCACGAGGATGAAGGGCATACCGTTGAGCATCTGATAGCCCAGCACGCGGCGGATGGAGTTCTCAGCCAAGCCGCCGAAAGCGCCAACCAGCATGGAGATGATCATGATGACGATGATGAGTGTCCCCCACCGCTGGTCCATATCAAAGAGCTGCACCCACAGGCGGTAGAGCATGTACACCGCGACCTTGGTGTGCAGGCCAGAGAACAGGCCCATGACGGCAGCCGACGTACCCGGGTAGGTGCGCGGCAGCCACGACTGCACGGGGAACACACCGGCCTTCGCGGCGATGGCGATAACGATGATGCCGGAGGCCACCGTCACCGGACCGTTGCCGGCGGCAGCGCCCGTTAGCGCTGCCAAGTTGACCACGCCCGTAACCGAATAGATATAGCCCACGCCGACCACAAGCAGCGTGGAGGCGAACAGGTTGACCAGCACGAAAGCGCGGCCTGCGGCCAAGCGCGACCACGTACCCGACATCGTGATGAGGCCGTAGGACGGCAGCAACATGACCTCAATGAACACGAAGAAGTTAAAGAGGTCAGCGGTGAGCAGGGCGCCGCACACGCCGGTGATCAGGATAAGGGTCAGCGACGGGTAATAGCGCGACTTGGTCTCACCGCCAACGATGGCGAACCAGTTGGCGCCGAAGGCCACGATCATCGTCGTGATGAGCATGAGAGCCGAGAAGGTGTCGGCAGCAAAGGCGATACCCGCGTTGCCCACGTAATTGCCCACCGTGTGCGCCACCACGCCGTTGTTCATGGTGTAGAGCAGCAGCGCAAAGGAGGCAAAGATACCCACACCCGGGACGATGAGCATGATGGCATCGCGCACGCGGTGCCACGGTGCGAGCAGCGCCAACGCCGCCGATACCAGTGGAACCGCTGGGAAGAGCGGAAGAAGAGCGCTTACAGTGTCATACATTTACTTCTCCCCCTCGTGGTCAAGTTCCTTCAGACGGTCCATCTTGTTGGCCGAACGCTGCAGAATCTCCCGGTTTTGGGTATCGCGGCCCAGCGTGGAGAAGGCGTGGTCAATGGTGTTGTCATCCACCGGCTCTACAACATCTGTGTCATCGTTGGCGCCCATCGCCGCCATGGTCAACAGAATCGTGGAGGTGGCCATGGAGATCACCACGGCGGTCAGAACGAATGCCTGCGGCAGCGGGTCCGCCATCTGGTCCGCCGGTACCTGCGACGGGAAAGACTCTCCGCGGTAGGAGTACACGCCGGTAGCCAAGAGCATGAGGTTGGCGCCGTGGCCAAATGCCATCATGCCCAACACGATGTGGACCAAGCCGCGCTGCTGGATGAGGTAAACAGCGCTACCGATGAGCAGTGCAATAGTCAGTGCGAGGATCATGAATTCTTCTCCTCTGTAGCCGGAGTGTGGTGGGGCGAAGACGCGCGGTGGCGCGCCTCGGATTCATTGAGCAAGGCCAGCGGATCCGAGGATGGGTTGATGGATTCGGGGTACGGATCATCGATGTCCTCCATCACCACGCGCGGCGTGTTCGGCAGCGCCGAGTCATCATCGTGGACCCACGGCAGGAAGTCCCGCTCAGTGCCCGGGCGCAAGTAGCCGCCCAAGGCGTTGATGGCCATGGTGAGCATGCCCAGGACCGCCAGGTAGATACCCAAGTCAAAGATGAGCGACGTGGTCCAGTGCTGCCCCAGCGCGTGGCCGTGGATGGCAGTCAAGAAACCACCGGAGCCGTGCGAAGTCGGAATGTAGCCGATGAATCCAGCCGTCAGCGCAACGATGATGCCCACGCCGGTGAGGTGAATTGGGGTCATGCGGCCGAAGACAATCTCATCGGTGCCGCGAGAGAGATACGTCAGACCGATGGCCGCGCCCATAATGAGAGCCGCCGGGAAGCCACCGCCGGAAGCCTGGTGGCCGCGGTAGAACACGATGAAGGACATGACCACCAGAATCGGGATGGCAATGGAAATTCCCTTACGCAGCGGAACCGAGTTGAGCTGCGACTGACCGAACGGCGCCGGACGCGTACCGGAGGTAAACGGGAAGCGAGGCAGCGTCGACGTGACCGCGGCAATCACCACGGCGGCCATGCCAAGCACCGACAGCTCACCCAGGGTATCGAGTGCACGGAACTCCACGATGATGGTGGCCACGACGTTATCTCCGCCAGTGATGTCTGGGGCGTTATTGAGGTACCACATGGACAAGTCGGAGCGCTCGTGGCGGCCCATCAGCGCCCACACACCGAGGAATGCGGTGATGCCCGCGAGCACCGCCACCACGATGGAGCCAACCTTGCGGTTGGTGTTCTGTACCGGGTGGAATTTCTCCGGCAGGTAGCGCAGGACCATCATCATGACGATGACGGACAGCGCCTCCACCGTGAACTGAGTCAAGGCAACGTCCGGTGCACCCAGCAGGAACATCTGCAAGGTCACGCCGGTACCCGCGGTACCAATCATGACCGCACCCGTGAGGCGGTTACGGGTACGAACCAAGCCAAACATCGACAGCGCCACGATGCCCAGCGGCAGCAGATCCCACGGGTTGTCCAGGCCATCCACGCGCGGTTTCAAGGCCACGCCGTCGACGCCCGTCGACACCAGAGTGGAGCCCGCAAGAATGATGACGAGGAGGACAATCGGCAGGATGAGCTTCGACGGGTTGTGGGTATCCGACATGCGGCCGACGAAGCGGCCGAAGGCTGCGCACACGTCCTGAATCCACTTCAGGATTTGGTTACCAGTGCGCGGCAACAGTTGGCGCTCCTCCATCGCGGTCCACAGCGGCGTGCGGAAGAACAAACCGACGACGCCAGCGATGAGAACCACGACGGAAATAAGCAGCGGGACGTTGAGACCGTGCCACAGAGCAAGGTGAGAATGCCCCTCCATGCCGATGGCCGCCACGACGTCATCAAGCGGCCCATCGAGCGCGCCCATGACGAAGATGATCGGCACCGACATCACGCCGGGAAGAGCCGCGGGCAGCCACAACCGCACCGGCGCCTCATGGACCTTGGACATATCGCGCGGGCCGTCGAAGAAAGCACCAAAGACGATCTTGGCGGAGTAGGTAAACGTGAAGAACGCACCCACGCCCGCAACGATGAGCAAGAGCACCTGGCCGGCCGATCCGATGGGCGCGTCCTCGAAAGCGGTCAGCATGCCTTCCTTCGACACGAAGCCGAAGAGCGGCGGGACCGCAGCCATGGAGGCAGCGCCGATGAGCATGGATCCGAAGGTCCACGGCATCTTGTTCCACAGCACGCCGAGGCGGCGGATGTCACGTGAACCAGCCTCATGGTCAATCACGCCAATGAGCATGAAGATGGAGGACTTAAACAGCGCATGTGCCAGCGTGTGCACGAGCGCCGCCGCGATGGCGAAGGGGGTGCCCACACCAATCGTGGCCACGATCCATCCCAGGTGGGACACGGTTGAGTACGCGGTCAGCTTCTTCAGGTCCGTCTTCTGCACGGCGAAGACCGCCGACATGACGGCGGTACCCATGCCGACCACGATGAGCAGCCAGTTCCACGCTGCAACATCATGGAAGATAGTAGAGAAACGAATCAACAGGTAAACGCCGGCCTTGACCACGGCCGCCGCGTGCAGGAAGGCCGAGACCGGCGTGGCAGCCGCCATGGCCTCCGGCAACCAGAAGTGGAAGGGGAACTGCGCGGACTTGGTGAATGCCGAGGCCGCGATGAGAATGGCAACCCCCGTGGTCAGGCCTGGGCGCTCGGCCCACACATCGGAGGCGAGGATGTCTTCCAGGTTCGTCGTCCCCGCAGCCGTCGCGGCAATCGCCACACCTGTCAACAAGGTGAGGCCGCCGATGAAGGTCAGGATGAGAGTGCGCTGCGAACCGGCCTCACCGGACTTGCCGCTGCGCGCGATCAACATGAACGACGCCAGCGATACCAGCTCCCACGCCAGGAAGAGCACGACGACGTCATTAGCCAGCACGAGCAAGAGGATCGACAGCGTAAACGCGGTCATCAGCACATAAAAGCTGACGTTGCCTTTCCCCTTGGGCAGGTAGGCAGCGGAATAGGTAAAAACCACCGCGCCGATGATGAGAGCCAACATCGCAAAGAAAACGCCCAGCGCATCGCCGCGGAAGGCGAGGTTAACGTCGACGCCTGGTGCGATGACATCACGCACCCACGTCACGGAATAGGACAGTTCTTCGCCACGGGCCAGTGCCGGAAATTCTTTAGCCAACAGTGCCGCGGCGATAATAAAAATGCCGGCTAGCGGGTAGCCGGCTGCGCGATCAGCAACCTTGACGGCTACCGGTGCTAGCGCCACTGCGACAGCTGCGAGGAGGACGACATACAAGAGTGTCACGAAAGAGTAGCCTCACGAACCGTTGTTAGGGCTGAAAACTCAGCCTCACATAGACAGGACTGTCCTAGACTACCATTGTGACCTCTCCCAAAGCACATCTTTAATGGGATGGAGACGACGAAAGCGCCTCACAAAAGAGGCGCTGCGTCTCGAAAGAACTTAGGTATAGCCCAGGGATCTATAAGGTCTTACTTCTCCCCCAGCAAGGCATCGACGAATCCCTCAACCTCAAACGGCGCAAGGTCATCGGCTCCTTCGCCAAGGCCCACGAGCTTGACCGGCACACCCAGTTCTTCCTGAACCTGGAAGACAATGCCGCCCTTTGCCGTGCCATCGAGCTTGGTCAGGACAACACCGGTGATGTCGACAACGTCGCGGAAGATGCGCGCCTGCGTCAGGCCGTTCTGCCCCACCGTCGCGTCCAGGACGAGCAGGACCTCGTCGACTTCGGTCTTCTTCTCCACCACGCGCTTGACCTTTCCCAGCTGGTCCATGAGGTCAACGGAGGTGTGCAGACGCCCAGCGGTATCGATGAGAACCACGTCCACACCCTGGTCCACACCAGCGGCGACGGCATCGAAGGCCACGGAGGCCGGGTCCGCGCCTTCCTTGCCACGCACCGTCGATGCGCCTACGCGGCGGCCCCAGGTCTCAAGCTGATCAGCTGCCGCCGCGCGGAAGGTATCCGCCGCGCCGAGCAAAACGTTGTGGCCCATCGCCACGAGCACGCGCGCGAGCTTGCCGGTCGTGGTGGTCTTGCCAGTGCCGTTGACGCCAACGACCATGATGACGGCGGGCTTGCCGTCGTTCGGCATGGCCTTGATGGAGCGGTCCATCTCCGGATGGCCAACCTCGATGAGGGCCTCTCGCAGCATGGCGCGTGCCTCCGCCTCGGAGCTCACGCCGCGTTCAGCGATCTTCTCGCGCAGGGAGTCGGTGACTTTCATCGTGGACTTGGTGCCCAGATCAGCCATGATGAGGGTGTCTTCGATTTCCTCCCAGGCATCATCATCCAGATCACCAGCGGAAAGAATACCCATGAGGCCTTGGCCGATGGCGTTCTGCGAGCGGGACAGGCGCCCACGCAGCTTGCCCAAACGGCCAGCGGCCGGCGCGATGTCCTCCTGCGGCTGGGCTGCCGGGGCCTCAACGACCTCGGCATCCTCGGAAACTTCCAGCTCCTCGGGCTCAGCCTCGAGCGCCGCGCTTGCCGACGCCGCCTGCGCCCCCGCCGCCGCAGCGGCTTCCTCTGCTTCAGCTTCCTCTGGCTCGGCCGGTGCTTCTGGCTCGGGCTGCGCTTCTGGTTCAGGCTGTGCTTCTACCTCTTGCGCTGCCTCTTCTTCGGCTTCAGACTGAGCAGAAGGCTCCTCCTCAGCCGGAACCTCAGGTTCTTCCGGAGCCTCCTCTTCTACCTTCGGGGCTTCAACTACCGGCTCCGGTTCAGCAGTCTCCGGTTCGGTGGCTGGGGCATCGTCCTCCGCGCCTTCTTTTAGAGCGTCCTTATCATCCTTGTCAGCGGCAGCGGCTCCGGTCACGGCAGTACCAGCGGCTGCGGCGCCCGCGGCACCTGCCGCGACAACGCCAGCGGAAGAGTCTTTTTCCTCTTCTTCCTTTGCCGGCTCCGGCTCGCTCACTGGCTTGGCCTCTGCCGCCGGTTCCGGCTTAGCTTCTACCGTTGGTTGTGCCTCCGCCTCCGGCTCCGCCTTAGGCTTCGTGACCTTCGGTGTTTCCTCGGTGCCCTCTAACTGCGCATTCGCCAGCTCAGTGGCATCACGCTGCTCAGACTTCTTCTCCGCTTGCGGCTGAGCTTTGGGCTCGGCCGGTGCGGGCTTCTCAGCCTTAGCCGCAGGCATGGGTTCCTTGGTAGCGCCGCCGCCAGCCGGGGCAAAATTAAAACCAGACTTGGCCTGGTAGTTGCCGGACTTCTGCTGCTGGGTCAGCTCCTTCGGCTCCTCCGCGGGCTTTTCAAAGGAGACCTTCTTCGACTCGCCGCGCTTCTTGCCCAGAACAACGAACAAGACCACCAGCAAAATCAGGACGATGACTGCTATCGCAATCCACAGAAAAGTAGTATTCATGCTCTCCATAGTGCCAGGGTTGTTCGCGCCCGGCACGATGAGGAGGGCGAAAGCCTCGGTCTGGCACCGCGCCGTTAGCGCGGAGCGTCCACACCAAGGCGCGTGGCGTCCTCCGCCGCCTGAGCCGTGCCCGGCGCCTCACCCGCACGGGTCATGCGCTGTGAAATCACGCGCGTGACACCATCACCGCGCATCGTCACGCCGTAAAGGACGTTGGCCACGTCCATCGTTGGCTTCTGGTGAGTGATGACGATGAGCTGAGAATCCTTGCGCAGCTCCTCGAAGAGGGCGATGAGGCGGCGCAGGTTGACGTCGTCCAGCGCGGCCTCCACCTCATCCATGACGTAGAACGGTGAGGGGCGCGCGCGGAAAATAGCCACGAGCATCGCCAGCGCGGTCAGTGACTTCTCGCCGCCCGACAGCAGCGTCAGGCGCTTGACTTTCTTGCCCGGCGGGCGGGCCTCCACCTCGATGCCGGTGGCCAGCATGTCATCCGGCTCAGTGAGGATGAGTCGGCCCTCGCCGCCGGGGAAAAGCGTTTGAAAGACCTTGGGGAACTCCGCCTCCACGTCGTGCCAGGCATCCGTGAACAGCTGCAAGATCTGCGCGTCAACGTCCTCAATGACTCCGGCCAAATCCTTGCGCGCCTGAATCACGTCATCGAGCTGCGTGGACAGGAAGCTATAGCGCTCCTCCAGCGCCTTGTACTCCTCCAAGGCCAGCGGGTTGACCTTGCCCAAGGAGTTGAGGTCCTTCTCGGCCTGCTTCAACCGCTTGGTCTCGGCGGAGCGATCGAAATCCTCGCCCGGCGTGTAGTCCTTGAGCAAATCCGGGATAGATATGCCCAGCTGCTCCACGATCTTGCCCTCGGCCTCATCCACGCGCACCTGTGCCTGGCTGCGGGCAATCTCCGAGTTGTGCGCGGAATCGGTCAGGCGATCGAGCTGCTGGCGGGTCGCGGAGACCGCCTGCTTCGCCGACTGCGCACGCCCCTGCAGCACGCCGCGCTGGGTCACTAGCTCATCGCGTTCCTCAGCTGCGCGCTCAAGTGCCTGGGTGGTGCGGGCGGCTAGGTCCTGGGCATGCTTGTCGACGGCCCCCGCCAACCGCGCCTGCGCCTGCCGGCGGGCCATCGCCTGATCGTGGCGTGCCTTGGCCTGGCGCTCATGTTGGGCTTGGCGCCGCAGGGCCTCTCCCTTGCCAGCTGCCTGGCCTACTTTTTCCTCCGCGCTGCGGGCCGCCAGTTGAGCCTCTACCTCCATGGCCTTGACCTGCTCAAGGGCGGCCGAGGCTGCATCGCGTTCCACCGAGGAAGGTTCATCCGCTTGCTCATCAGCGTCCACGCGCGACAAGCGGTCACGAGCCTCAGCGAGTTCTTCGCGCAGGCGAGCCAACTGCACCTCGATGTCCGTGGCGCGAGCGGCAGCCTTTTCGTGCTCCGCCTTGTTCGCCTCATACTGCTTGAGCAAGCGCTGGTGGTCGCGCTTCCACGCCTCGAGCTCGTGATCGTGCTCGCGCAGCGCGGCCTTAGCGCTCGCCGCGCCTACCCGGGCATCATCGGCGGCTAGCTTCGCGCCTTCCAGCGTGCCTGATAGCTCCTCCAGCTCGTGGGTGGCGGTTTCCAACTGTTGCTCGGCTTCTGTAATCTGGCCGCTCACCTCGACCGTGGAGACGGCACCAGTTCCGGCCTCGACCCAGCCTTCGCCAACCAGCAAGCCCTCGGCGGTGACGGCCCGCAGGCGCGGATCCTCGGCAATGAGCTCGCGGGCCGCGGCATAGTCATCCACCAGAACGACGTCGGAGAGCAACCGCGTCACCGCCGCCGATACTTCCGGGACCAAGACCATCTGGTCGAGCAGCCAGCTAGCACCGGAAGGCAAGTCCGCGTCAAGGCGCCAGGCTGAACCAGTAGGTTCCGTGGAGACGTCGATCAGCGGAGTGCGGCTCGCCTCAGCGAGTTCACCCACGATGTCCCCGCTCACCGCACCGGCCTGCGCCTCCGCGAAGGAGCCGAGTGCCGCCGCGACGGCCGTTTCATAACGCGTAGAGATGAACTCCGCGAGAGGCTTAAAACCCTCCCCCAGCTCGAGCGCTTCCGGAGCGGTCTGGCCCAGCGTATCGATCCGGGCTCGCAGGCTGTACACGGTGCGCTCGCGCTCCCGCTGGGCATCGCGCAGCTGCTCCAAGCGTTTATCGGCCGCGGCGGACTCGCTGGCCGCGCGTACGTGCGCTTCCTCCAGCGGCTCACGCTCGGCAGCCAGGTGCTCTAGTTTGTCCGCTACCTCATCGGCCTCCGCCTGCGCTCCCCTGGTGCGCGCCTTCGTGTTCGCCAGGGTTTCTTCCTGGCGCGCCAACTCGGATTCCGCGGAGCTTACCTGGCCCGCCAGGTTTTCCTCGGCCGCGATGAGGCGGACCACGCCTTCGCGGCGATCCGCAATGGCGCGCAGCTGCGCCATGTGTTCCTTGTCCGCGGCCTCGAAAGCTTCCCGGCGCTCAGCCACTTCCTCCCGGATCGATTCCAAGCGCTCCGCTGCTTCTTCGGCCGCGGCCAGCAGCTCGTCGTGCTCCTCGTCGGCACGCTGGGCGCGTGCCTCCAGCTCCTCCGGATCCTGGCCGGCATAGGCCACCTGGGATCCGACGTTGCTGGCGCGCTCGGCCGCAATACGCTGCGTGGCAGAGATGCGTTCGCTCAGCGTCGATAGCTCGAACCACAATTTCTGCGCGGCCTCCGCGCGCGGAGTGACATCCCCCAACTCGGCCTCTACCTCGAGCTGGATTTCCGTGGCCTCTTCCAGCTGCGCCGTGACTTCCTCGACCTGCTCGGCGAGCACCACAGCGCGTTTCTCGGCATCCTCGAACGTGGCGCGCAGGCGTACCACGCGGTCACCGGCGAGGCGGAGGCGGGCATCGCGTAAATCCGCTTGCACGGTGGCTGCGCGTTGGGCGGCCTCCGCCTGGCGGGCCAGCGGCTTGAGCTGCTTACCCAGCTCATCGGTCAGGTCTTGCAGGCGGTCCAGGTTGGCCTGCATGCCCGTGAGCTTGCGCTGCGCTTTTTCCTTACGGCGGCGGTGCTTAAGCACGCCCGCGGCTTCCTCAATATAGGCGCGACGATCTTCTGGTCGGGACTCCAGGATCTCCGCCAGTTTTCCCTGGCCCACGATGATGTGCATCTCGCGGCCAATGCCGGAATCCGACAGCAGCTCTTGGATATCCATGAGGCGGGCCTTTGACCCATTGATCTCATACTCGCTCGCGCCATCCCGGTACATGCGGCGGGTGACGGAGACCTCCGAGTACTCGATGGGCAATGCGCCATCGGAGTTATCGATGGTCAGTGTGACCTCAGCGCGGCCAAGGGCCTTGCGCTCACCGGCGCCGGCAAAGATGACGTCCTGCATCTTGCCGCCGCGCAGCGTCTTGGCGCTGCCTTCACCCATGACCCACGCCAGTGCGTCGACGACGTTAGATTTACCCGAGCCATTCGGGCCCACCACGGCGCAGATACCGGGCTCGAATTTCAGGTTCGTCGCGGACGCAAAAGACTTGAATCCCTTGAGCGTGAGCGATTTGAGGTGCATTCGACTTAGTCTAGCGCTCGATGAAGCCCGACTCACCGCGCGGTGCGGCCCACTGCTCCACCACGGCGTTCACAACGCCCGGGCGGCGCGTGGTTGACGGCTCTTCGCGCAGCAAGGACAGCAGCTTCTCGCAGTCAGCTCGCGGGCCTTCAGCAACCACCTGGACGCGTCCGTCCTGAAGGTTCGTCGCGTGCCCAGCCAGCCCTAGTTCGAGGGCCCGGGAACGCGTCCACCAGCGAAAGCCAACGCCTTGGACGTGGCCAAGTACGAAAGCTGTGAGGCGTTCATGTCCCGCAGAGGCTGCTGCCGTGTCTGCCATCTAGTACTCCCTCAAGTTTGTGCGGTCGCTCAAGTCGAATTCGTGATCGAGACGGCGGCGGTCCTCCGCGCTGCGGCGCGTCACAGGATCGGTACCATCCCAGCACTCGACGTTTTGCAGTTCCGGCAGCATATCACGGTGGAAGACAGGATCCAGGCCCTTGCGGCGCTGCTCGTTGTAGTTCTTCAGCAGCTTGATGGCCACGCCGCACAGCGGCACGATGGCGCACACGTTGAGCAGCACCATGATGGCGGCACCCGTATCCGCCAGGTCGAACACGGTACCCAGCGGGGCCACCGCGCCGTAGAAGACGAAGGCCAACACGATGAGGCGGAAGGCCCACAGTACCCACTTCTTCCCGGAGAGGTACTCCACGTTGGACTCTGCAAGGTAGTAGTTACCCAGAATCGAGGAGAATGCCAAGAAGAACAGGATGAACGTGACGAAGTGGATGCCCCACTCGCCGACCACATTGGACAGCGCGTTCTGGGTGAGGGTCACGCCCTCAATCGCGTCGGAGCCAAAGGTCTCGAACTCGGTGCCCAGCAGAATGATGAAGGCAGTAATCGTACACACCACCAGGGTGTCGAAGTACACGCCGAGGGTCTGCACAAGGCCCTGCTTCACGGGGTGGGAGACCGTCGCCGTTGCTGCCGCGTTCGGCGCCGAACCTTCGCCGGCCTCGTTGGAGAACAGGCCGCGCTGGATGCCCTTCAGCATGGCCATGCCCAGTGTCGCGCCAGCAGCCTCACGGAAGCCGAAGGCAGAGCCGACGATGGAGACAAACATGTCCGGCACCTTGTCAAAGTTAAGGACCACCACGATGAAGCCCATGATGAGGTAGGCACCGGCCATAAACGGCACGATGAACTGAGTCATCGAGGCGATGCGCTGAACACCACCGATAATGATGAGGCCAGCTACGGCAACGACGGCAATACCCACGCCCGCCTTGAAGGCACCGGAATCCTGTCCGAAGGAGGCCGCCAAGGAATCAGAGATAGCGTTGGTCTGGAAAGCGTTGTAGAACCAACCAAAAGTAATGGCGATGGCGACGGAGAAAATGGTTGCCAAGGGCTTCCAGCCCAGACCGCGGGACATGTAGTAGGCCGGGCCGCCGCGGTAGGTATCCCCCTCGCGGACCTTCCACAACTGGGCCAGCGTGGACTCCACGAACGCAGTTGCGCCACCCAGGATGGCGATGAGCCACATCCAGAACACAGCGCCGGGCCCGCCCACAGAAATTGCTACGGCCACACCCGCGACGTTGCCGGTGCCCACACGCGACGCCGCCGAGATGGTGAACGCCTTGAAGGCAGAAATACCGCCGTAATCGGCGTCCTCATCGACGCCGACCCCCTTGGGCTTTTCGACGACCGCTTTGAACATATCCGGCACCATGCGGACCTGCACCAAAGCGGTGCGGATACCGAAGTAAAGGCCAGCAGCGATAAGCAGCCATGGCAGGACATAGGACCACAGGCTGTCGTTAATGACACCGATCACGGTGCTGAAGATTTCTTGCATACGTTACACACTAGTGACAACCCCCGCCATCGGCCTAGTTGGAGCCTAACTACTTCCCCACCCCACGGCGCTGACAGGACGGGCAATAGTGGGTACCGCGCCCGCCCAACACGGTTTTCACGATGTCCTCGCCGCAGCGATCACAGGGCTGCCCGCCACGCCCATAGGCATGCAAGGAACGGTCAAAATACCCGGATTCGCCGTTGACGTTGACGTACAGCGCGTCAAAGCTGGTCCCGCCAACCTCAAGGGCGGAGCGCATAACGTCGGTGGCCGCGGAAATCACCGCGACGGCATCGCGCTGCCGCAGGGCGCTGGCCTTCTTCAACGGAGAAATCTGAGCCGCCCACAGCGCCTCATCCGCATAGATATTGCCCACTCCGCTGAGCACAGTTTGATCCAGCAGGGCAACTTTCACCGCCGTACGTTTTGCGCGCAGGCGCCTCCCCGCCGCGGTGAGGTCAAAGTCTGCTTCGAGGGGATCGGGCGCGATATGCGCCATGGTGAGCCACGGGCCGAGATGCCAATAGCCAAAAGTACGCTGGTCGACGAAGCTGATGCGGGTGGCGTCGTCAAGCACGGCGGCGATGCGCACGTGGGGTGAATCCACCTCACCGATCCGCACCTGCCCCGACATTCCGAGGTGGATAAAGAGCACATCGCGGGCAGGATCAGTGCGGTCCTCATCGGCAAACTCCAGCCACATGAACTTGCCGCGGCGCGCCACCGCGGCGATCCTCCTGCCCACGAGCAGCGCGGACAGCGGTGCCTCCTGCTTGCGATTGGCGCGCGGGTGGAGGACATCGACCGCCGCGAAGGAACGCCCCACGACGTAGGGCTCGAGCCCGCGGCGGACGGACTCAACCTCAGGCAGCTCTGGCATCGAGTCCTCGTGGGCTAGTTCTCTTTGCCGGCGGTGCCCTGCACCAGCAACGGAGTCTCACGCAGCGCCTGGCAAGCTTCTTCCGCCGCCTGCTGCTCCGCAAGCTTCTTGTTGTGTCCCGTTCCCCTACCCACGGTCAGACCGGCCACCGTGGCAACGGCATTAAAGGTCTGATCGTGCTCGGGGCCAGTCGAGGTGGCCGAATACACCGGCATGGCGGCCTTCAGCTCGGCGCACAGCTCCTGCAAGGTCGTCTTCCAGTCCATGTGGCGGCCGGATACCACGGCGTTCTCAACCTTGGCGGCAAACAGCCGCAGCACCACCCCGCGGGCGACCTCGAAACCATGCTGGCGGTAGATGGCCCCCAAGATGGCCTCGGTGGTATCGGCCAAGATGGAGTCCTTGTCACGGCCGCCGGTAGATTGCTCACCCTTGCCCAACAGGACGTGTTGACCCACCCCGATTTCACGGGCTACGTCAGACAAGCCGTAGCGCGAAACAATGGATGCGCGCATCTTAGAGATGTCGGATTCGGGGCGCGATGGGAACTTTTCGTAGAGCTTGGCCGCGATGGACAAGCCTAAGACCGCGTCCCCGAGGAACTCCAGACGCTCATTGTTGGGCAGGTGACCGTTCTCGTTGGCAAAGGAACGGTGCGTCAGCGCCAAACACAGCAGCTCATCGTTGAGCTCCACGCCGAGCGCCTTGAGCAGCGGACCGTGGTCCACCTCCGCGAATGCTGCGGCAAGTGCCTGCTCGCCGGTGAGTTTCTTCTTCTTGCTCATAGGAATTTCTCCAGTCCGGACCAGCGCGGATCGACGCGCTCTTCTTCCCCGGAGACCCCCGTGGTCACGCCTTCGGGAACATCTACTTCGCAACCATCCTCACACGTCGGCGCGAAAGGAAGCACCAAACCTGCCTCATCAATCACGGTCTGCAGGAGGTCAAGGACACCGTCCTCAATTTCGGGGATTTCATCGCCGGAACCGCGATCCTCTTCCTCTGTTTCATCCCCGCTGATGAAGGACTCATCCGCGGAGAAAACCTGGGATACGTGGAGATCTAGTGCTGGATGTAGCTCAGCTAAGCAGCGTGCGCATTCGCCGCTGAGGGTGCCGGTGATATCAGCGTCCACCAACACGCCGGAGCCCAACGGCGTCAAGGTGGCGTCCACCTTAACCTCAGCACCTTCCGGGATGCCGATCATTTCCACGCCGATGCGCTCGGGGGCGGGTCCGGTTTGCACGCGGTGCTCAGGCAGCGCTTCAGCCCCTTGGCTGCGGAGCAATTCCGTCACGTCGAACTTCAATGGTGATTTCATAACGCCCACCAGCTTACCCTGTGCTGACCCACGCGCCCTAGACTGGCAAGCGCCTGAATGTTGGGTCATAGCCGCTTAAGCGCTTGCCCACAAGGCTCGATTCTTTCGCCTGTGGCTTTTAGCCTAAAACTCCATGAGCTACACCGCGACCGACACGGCGTCTCTGGGCGCCACGGCACGTGAACTCGCGCTCAGCTTTCCCTTGCAGTGCCTTGTCCCCGCCGTAGTCCTGGCCGTCGTGGGAGTGACCTGCCGCCGCCTCATCACGCGAGTCCGCCCTAGCATTTTCGGCGATGCCGGCCTCTCCCTGCACCGCGCGGCCCTCGCCAGTGCCCTTGCGGGATTGGCCGTGGGCGCGGTGTCCTTTCTTCCCCTGCATTTTGGGCCTATCGTCATACTCTCATCGGCGCTGTTCTCGCTGTGTGCCGCGCTCATCGCGTGGAGCGCGCGCGAGTCTTTTTCTGCCGCCGGCATGGGAATTGGTGTGATGATGCTGACCGTCGGTGCGGTCGATGTGGTGCTGTTGCTTGTCGACGCCGCCTGGGGCCCTATCTCCGAGCCCCACACCACGGGCACGGACTTCGGCATTATGTGGGTGCTTTATGCACTGCCGGGCCTCGTCGCCGCGGGATTGGCCGCAGCCTTAAGCACCATGCCGGCCAAGGAAGCCGCCCGAATTCGGCGCGCGGAACAGGCGCGCGCTGCGGCACAGGACTCTTCCTCGCTTCGGCAGAGCCGAAGCGTCACCGCTAGATAGTTGCCCGCGCCTTAATTCAACAATTCGACTTAGTAATCACGGGGCGCACGCGGCGCACGGCGCACAGGCTCCCGGGTCTCGCGCACAGCGCTTCGTCCCTCACCATGTGATTCACCGCGGGAACGCACGCCGGCGCCCCGCCGCAGCGCGGAGCGATCGTTGTTGACGGTACGCAAGAGGTCAGACAAGGTGGTCTCGAACTCCCCGAGCTTGGCGTCAACGAATTCATCGCACTCGGTGCGCAGGCGGTTGGACTCAGAGTGCGCGGTCTCCACAATGCGGTGTGCCTCATCGTCGGCGCGGCGCACAACCTCGGATTCGGAGACCAAGCGGTCCTGCTCGGCTTGGCCTGCTGCGACGGCGCGCTGGTACTCCTCATCCGCCTGGGCGCGGGTGCGCTCGGCGTCGGAACGCGCGTTATCCACGAGGTTGGCGGCCTCGTCTTCCGCCTGGGCTACCAAGGTGGTGGCGCGGTGTTGGGCGTCGGCAAGCATGGCGTCTGAGTCCTCACGCGCACGGGCAACGGTGTCATCGGCCTCGGCGTTGGCCTCAGAAATAATCTGCTCCGCGCGCTCCTCGGCACCCTGGAGGATCTCGTCCTGCTTGTCTAGGACGTCCTGGGCGTCATCCATTTCAACGGGGAGGGCGTTACGGAGATCGTCGAGAAGCGCCAGCATTTCGTGGCGCGGAACCATGCAGTTGGAGGTCATGGGAACGGCATAGGCCTGTTCCAGATTGCGAACAAGTTCATCGAGGGACTCAAATACGCGGTACATGGCACCAGCCTATCCAAGCGCACGCGCACTGCGACGTATCCCACGCGGGAAGAAATGGCGAAAACCTCCCCGGCAAGCGAGGAGGTTAAGCGCGGATACAGAGATAAGGAAACGGCTAGATTACGCCTTGGGCCAGCATGGCGTCGGCCACCTTCTTGAAGCCGGCAATGTTGGCGCCCGCCACGTAGTCACCTTCCAGGCCGTATTCCTTGGAGGTCTTGTCGATGTTGCGGAAGATATTGGACATGATCTCATGCAGGCGTTGGTCGGTGTACTCGAAGGACCAGGAGTCACGGGATGCGTTCTGCTGCATCTCCAGCGCGGAGGTTGCCACACCGCCCGCATTCGCGGCCTTGCCCGGCGCGAAGGCGATTCCGCTCTCCCCGAAGTAGTGCGCGGCTTCCGGGGTACACGGCATGTTTGCACCCTCAGCAACGTAGCGGATGTGGTTCTTTACCAGGAGCTTGGCGTCATCGCCGTCGAGCTCGTTCTGGGTCGCACACGGCAGGGCAACGTCGGCGCTGACCTCCCATACGTTGCCGCCCTCGTGGTACTCCACGCCCGCGCCAGCCTCGCCGGCGTAGGTAGAGATGCGCTCGCGGCGTACTTCCTTGATGTCTTTGAGCAGCTCCAAGTCCACGCCGTTCGGCGTCGTGATGTAGCCGGAGGAATCGGACATCGCCACGACGGTTCCGCCGAGCTGCTGAACCTTCTCGGCGGCGTAGATAGCAACGTTGCCGGAGCCGGAAACAATGACCTTGGCGCCGTCGAAGGACTCGCCGTGGGTCTTCATCATCTCCGAAGTCAGATACACCAGGCCGTAACCGGTGGCCTCAGTGCGCACGAGGGAGCCACCCCAGGTCAGCCCCTTGCCCGTGAGGACCCCGGACTCGTGCTTGTTTTCTAAGCGGCGGTACTGGCCAAACAGGAATCCAATTTCGCGGCCACCCACGCCGATATCGCCGGCCGGCACATCGCGGTACTCGCCGATGTGGTTGTGTAGCTCCGTCATGAAGGACTGGCAAAAGCGCATGACCTCGGCTTCGGACTTGCCCTTCGGGTCGAAGTCAGAACCGCCTTTGCCGCCGCCGATGGGCAGGCCGGTCAGCGAGTTCTTAAAAATCTGCTCGAAGCCAAGGAACTTGATGATGCCCAGGTTCACGCTCGGGTGGAAGCGCAGGCCGCCCTTGTACGGGCCGAGGGCCGAGTTGAATTGCACGCGGAAGCCGCGGTTGACCTGAATCTGGCCGTTGTCATCCACCCACGGGACACGGAAGATGAGCTGGCGCTCGGGTTCGCACAGCCGCTCGACCAAGCCATAATCAGCGTAGTGAGGGTCCTTGTTGAGGACGATCTTGAGGGAATCCAGGACCTCAGCGAGCGCCTGGTGGAATTCCGGTTCACCAGCATTGCGCTTGAGAAGCTTGCTGTAATAGTCGGAGATTTGCTGGTCGATGGACATGGCAATCCTTTCATTCGGCACCGTGTTTAGCTGCTGGTGCGTCCTCCGTTGAACAACCGCTAGTTTTCTATCAATCGACCTAAATTGCAAGACGAGCGTACGGGGAAATTTATTAAAGGCAGGTCAGAGGGCGAAAATTTTTTCCCGTTTCCGCTTCCATATACTCATGCGCATGCGCATACTTGTTGCCCCCGACTCTTTTAAAGGCACCGCCACTGCCACCGAAGCCGCTGCCGCCATTGCTTTGGGCGCGCGCCGCGCCCTCGGGTCCTCCCCGCACGCCGCTACGGCACAGGTAACCACTCTCCCTATGGCCGATGGTGGCGAGGGCACCGCGGAGGTACTCGCCAGCGCTGCCGTTCACCGCGACGGTACGGCGGGCCAGACCATTACGCTGCCCACCACCGATGCCATCGGGCGCCTCACCGAGGCCAGCTACCAGCTCGTGGGTGACACGGCCTTCATCGACGTCGCGGCGGCCACCGGCCTGCCCGCTGTCTCCGACGCCCTCGATCCGCTCCACGCGGATTCCTATGGCACGGGAGTGCTGCTTGCCGACGCCGAATCGCGCGGCGCCAAGCACATCGTCTTGGGGCTTGGCGGCAGCGCCAGCATCGACGGCGGGCTCGGCATCCTCGCCGCGCTCGGCGCCGCCGCCCACGATTCCCGCGGCTACGCCCTGCCCAAAGGCGGCGCCCCGCTGGTCAACCTCGATCACATTGACACCGCACAGCTCAACATGAAGGCGGCCATGCTGGACTACACCTTGGTCACCGACACGCGCGCCGTTCCCATCCAGGCCGCGACGATGTACGGCCCTCAAAAGGGCGCCGAGGGCGAACAGGTGGCGCTGCTCGCCGGCGCGATGCTGAAGCTATGCGAGGTCACGGATACCGACCTGCAAGCGGAGTTCTTGGGTGCCGCCGGCGGCATCCCCATCGCCTTAAGCTGGCTCTCACGCACACTGTGGGGCACGGCGGAGCACTGCCGCATCGTTCCCGGCGGGCGCTATGTGGCCGAGGCGCTCGACCTGCCCGCGCGCATCGCCGAGGCTGATCTCGTCCTCACCGGTGAGGGGCGCTTCGACGATCAATCGCTCACCGGAAAAGTCGTGGGCACGCTGGCGGAGATGACCGGGCCGCCGACGCTGGGCATCATCGCTGGCTCCGCTACGGCACCGGCGCCGCAAGGCGCACTCCTAGAGGAGCTCGGCGGGGAGGGACGCGGGGAGGGACGCGGGGACGTCGCCCAGCGCTTGAGCGCCGCAGCCGAACGCCTCGTCCACAGCTTTCTGCAGAACTAAAACTCTCTACAGCCCTCTGCAGGGGCTAAGGGGTTACCTGCACCGCCCACGGGAAGATGGCCGGGCGCTCGTGGGCGAGCTCATCCTCCAGCAACACATGATCCTTCGGCAGGACCGAATGCGGAGTTAACAGGCGCGCGAGGACCATGGTCAGCTGGTTAACAGACCCCTTCACGCCATCGACGTCGATGGCGTAGCGGTAAACATTTGCGTCTTCGAGGTCACGTTCTTCGTGCTCCTCCCGGTAGGTCTGGCGCAGCTGCTCTTCCAGCCCCTCCGGGAGTGCGGGCTCGTGCACGCGAGTAACCTCAGCAGAGGCCAGTGAGTTATTGTCCACCAGCTTGTGGGTGGCAGTACTAAAGATTTCGGCCACACGCTCGGCTTGGGCATCCGGCACCAGAACATCAAAGTGAATCAATGGCATGTAGGTAACCCTACCCAAACTTGGAGGACAGTAACTATGGCAGATCCCACACTTTCTCGTCTGACCGAGCTCTTAGTGAACGATTCCGTCGATCTCAGCTGGCAACGGGCCTTCTACGAGGATCTGCATGCCCATCCTGAGCTCTCCCATGAAGAGGAACGCACCGCCGGGCGGATTCTGGAACAACTAGAAAACTACGATTGTGAACTCGTCACCGGCATCGGCGGACACGGTATCGTCGCTATCTTCCGCAATGGGGATGGCCCCACCGCGCTGATGCGGGCGGATTTCGATGCTCTCCCTGTAGCCGAGGAAACCGGCGTCCTCTTCGCCTCCACCAACGGCGCGATGCATGCCTGCGGGCACGATGTGCACGCCACTGCGTTGCTCGGCGCGTGCGCGATTCTCGACGCCCACCGCAACGCCTGGCGCGGCACCTTCCTAGCACTGTTCCAGCCCGCCGAAGAATCGTCCATGGGTGCCAAATACATGATCGCCGACGGGCTCACCGAGCGCGTTCCCGCACCGGATGTGTGCTTCGGCCAGCACGTCATGCCGGGCCCCGCTGGGCAAATCCAATCCACCGCCGGCCCCATCCTGGCCGGCTGCGACTCCCTTCGCATTCGCATCACGGGGCGCTCGGCGCACGCCTCCATGCCGCACGAGGCCATCGACCCCTCCTATGTGGCCGCCATGGTGGTCACGCGTCTGCAGGCCATCGTCGGCCGCGAAGTTCCTCCCCATGACTTCTTCGTCATCTCGGTGGGCGAGCTACATTCGGGTGATAAGAACAACATCATTCCAGGCGGCGCCGAGCTAGTGCTCAACACGCGTTATTACAAACCGGAATTGGCCGAGCGCGTCTACGCCTCCCTCGAGCGCATGGTGCGCGCCGAATGCGAGGCGTCCGGGTGCCCGGCAGCACCGACCTTCGAATACTTCGCTCACGGCGAGGTCACCGATAACGACGCTGCCACCCACCAGGCTGTTCGCGCCTCCTTCGATGAGGTCTTCGGCGAGCTCTCCGTCACCGCCGCGCCCTCCACCGTCTCCGAGGACTTTTGCTATCTCCCGCAGGCCTGGGGCGTGCCTTATTACTTCTGGTTCATCGGCTCCACACCGGAAAACCTCCTCGACAACCCGCCCGTTAACCACCAGGCCACCTTCCTACCGGACTATGAGCCCACGATGCGCTCGGCCACTCGCGCCGGGGCCGCCGCCGTTCTGTCTTTCCTTGGACGCTAAGCCTCTGTGCCCAACGCCACTCGGCATCACGGTCTGCGTGAAACGTTGGTCAGTGTCCTGGTCTGCAGGCGCATACAGAACTGGTTAAGCTTGGGAGTTGGTATTTTTCCGCATTTATATGCCTCAAGTGAAGGGATTCTCATGAGCCAACCCCAGCACTCCGATTTCCAATCCGCAGTTCCTGGACACGTTCGCGCCGCAGCCGGCGTCTCCCCCTCTCGTGCGACCGACCGCAAGTTTTGGTCCGGTCTGTCCTCCTCGGTGATGGAGCAGATTGCAGACAATTGGGAGGCCACCCGCAGCGCCTACGCCGCCACTCGTCAGCAGCACTACTTCTCCGCTGAGTTCCTGCAGGGTCGTGCCCTGCTCAACAACCTCACCAACGTCGGTCTCGTCGATGAGGCCCGCGCCGCTACTAAGGCTGCGGGCCACGAGTTGGCTGATGTCCTCGAAGCCGAGCACGATGCCGCACTCGGCAACGGCGGCTTGGGCCGCCTCGCCGCCTGCTTCCTCGACTCCGCTGTCACCCAGGACTACCCGGTGACCGGCTATGGCCTCTTGTACCGCTATGGCTTGTTCCGCCAGTCCTTCGACAACGGGTTCCAACGCGAGGAGCCGGATGCATGGATGGAAAACGGCTACGACTTCATCATTCGCCGCGCTTCCGAACAGCGCTTGGTCCACTTCGACGACATGGACGTGCGCGCCATCCCCTATGACATGCCGATTACCGGCTATGGCACCGATAACGTGGGCACCCTGCGCCTGTGGAAGTCCGAACCCATCGATGAATTCGATTACGATGCCTTCAACTCGCAGCGCTTCACCGAGGCCATCGTCGAGCGCGAGCGCGTCATGGATATCTGCCGCGTGCTCTACCCCAACGACACCACCTACGAGGGCAAGGTCCTGCGCGTTCGCCAGCAGTACTTCTTCGTATCGGCTTCGCTGCAGCAGATGATCGATAACTACATCGAGCACCACGGCGAAGACCTCACCGGCTTCGCTGAGTACAACTGCATCCAGCTCAATGACACCCACCCGGTGCTGGCCATCCCGGAATTGCTCCGCCTGCTTCTCGACGAACACGGGATGGGCTGGGATGAAGCCTGGAAGGTCGTCACCGAGACCTTCGCCTACACCAACCACACGGTGCTAGCTGAGGCCCTGGAGAGCTGGGAAGTGTCCATCTTCCAGAAGCTGTTCTGGCGCATCTGGGAACTGGTGGAGGAGATCGACCGCCGCTTCCGCGAGGACATGGCCCAACGCGGCCTGGATCAGGGCCGCATCGACTACATGGCCCCGGTATCCGACGGCCACGTGCACATGGCGTGGATCGCCTGCTATGCCGCGTACTCCATCAACGGCGTCGCCGCCCTACACACCGAAATCATCAAGGCGGACACGCTCTCCGAGTGGCACGAGCTGTGGCCGGAGAAGTTCAACAACAAGACCAACGGTGTGACCCCGCGCCGCTGGCTGCGCATGTGCAACCCGCGCCTGTCCGACCTGCTCACAGAACAAGCTGGCTCCGATGCCTGGGTCACCGATCTGACCGAGCTGGCGAAGCTGGCTCCTTTGGCTGAGGATGAGAAGGTACTGCGCCAACTCATCAATATCAAGCGCGCCAACAAGCAGGATTTCGCCGCCTGGATTGACGCGCACCAAGGCGCATCCGTAGACCCGGATTCCATCTTCGACGTCCAGATTAAGCGCCTGCACGAGTACAAGCGCCAGCTGATGAACGCACTCTACATCCTGGACCTGTACTTCCGCATCAAGGTCGACGGAGAGACCGTCCCGAAGCGCACCTTCATCTTCGGTGCGAAGGCCGCCCCGGGCTATGTCCGCGCCAAGGCCATCATCAAGCTCATCAACGCCATCGGTGACGTGGTCAACAACGACCCAGCCACCAAGGACGTACTCAACGTGGTCTTCGTTGAGAACTACAACGTCTCCCCCGCCGAGCACATCATCCCGGCCGCTGACGTCTCCGAGCAGATTTCCGTCGCTGGCAAGGAAGCCTCCGGTACCTCCAACATGAAGTTCATGATGAACGGTGCCCTGACCTTGGGCACCATGGACGGCGCCAACGTGGAGATCGTCGAGGCAGTGGGCGAAGAAAACGCCTACATCTTCGGTGCCCGCAACGAGGAGATCCCGCAGCTGCGCGCCGAGTACAACCCGGGTGAGCTCTACAACACGGTTCCGGGCTTGGCACGCGTCCTCGACGCCTTCACCGATGGCACGCTGGGCTCTGAAAATGCGGGCATGTTTGGAGATCTTCGCTCCTCCTTGCTCGATGGATTTGGCGAGCACGCCCAGGACACCTACTACGTTCTTGGGGACTTTGCCGACTACCGCGAGACCCGCGACCGCATGGCAGCCGACTATGACGCTGATGAGCTGGCATGGGCCAAGAAGGCATGGCTTAATATCTGCTACTCCGGCCGCTTCTCCTCCGACCGCACAATCGCCGACTACGCCAACGAGGTGTGGAAGCTGGCCCCGACTCCCATCGCCAACGTCTAGGTAGACGGGGTTAATAGGCGCGCTAGTGCCTATTAACCCTTAGATGGGTAGTCCTTCAAGACAAAACGCCGCCTCACTCAATCACCCCCTTCCGCCCTTGCGGGGAAGGAGGCCGAGTGAGGCGGCGTTGCCTTACTGCGCGAGAGCCCTACTTATCGCGCAGCGTCTGACCCAGCTCGTGGACCTGAATCATGTTGGTGTTACCAGAGATTCCAGGAGGCGTACCGGCGATGACGACGATCATGTCGCCTTCCTTGTACTTATCCATCCCCAGCAGCGCCTCATCGATGGCTTCCATCATGTTATCGGTGGACTCCACCGATTCACTCAGGAAGGTCTCGGCGCCCCAGGTCAAGGCCAGCTGCGAGCGCACAGCCGGGTGCGGGGTAAAGGCAAGCAGCGGCAGCGGCGAGTGCAAACGAGCCACGCGCTTTGCGGTATCACCGGAGGTGGTGAACGCTACGATTGCCTTCGCGTTAAGGCGCTCAGCGATATCACGTGCGGAGTAGGACACGACACCGCGCTTGGTGCGCGGAACGTGCGTCAGCGGAGGAACACGGCCACCCTGCTCGGCATTCGCGACGATCTTGGACATGGTGCGCACGACATTCTGCGGGTCGATGCCCACGGACGTCTCACCGGAGAGCATGACTGCATCGGCGCCGTCGAGCACCGCGTTGGCAACGTCGGACGCCTCCGCGCGGGTCGGCCGCAGATTGGAAATCATGGAATCGAGCATCTGCGTTGCCACGATTACCGGCTTGGCGTTCTCACGCGCAATCTGGATGGCGCGCTTCTGGAACAGCGGAACCTGCTCCAGCGGCACCTCGACGCCGAGGTCACCGCGGGCAATCATGATAGCATCGAATGCCAGCACGATGGACTCGAGGGCATCGACAGCTTCCGGCTTCTCCAGCTTGGCGATGACCGGAACGCGGCGGCCTTCCTCATCCATAATCTCGTGGACCTTGTCCACGTCGGCCGGGGAACGCACGAAGGACAGAGCAATCAAGTCCACGCCAAGCTTCAAGGCGAAGCGGAGATCTGCGATGTCTTTTTCCGACAGAGCCGGGACGGAAATGTCCATACCCGGCAGGGACACGCCCTTGTTGTTCGAGACCGGTCCGCCTTCGGTGACCTCACAGACGACGTCGTTGCCGTCGACTTCCTTGCACACGACGGCGACCTTGCCATCGTCGATAAGCAGGCGGTCACCCGGCTTCGCGTCCTTCGCCAGGTTCTTGTACGTGGTGGACACGCGGTCGTGCGTGCCTTCCACGTCCTCAACAGTGATGCGGACGATCTCTCCGTCCTTCCACATCTCTTCACCGTTGATGAAGCGACCCAGACGGATCTTCGGACCCTGCAAGTCCGCCAACACACCGACGGCGTGGCCGGTCTCATCGGTAGCCTCGCGGACCCAGCGATAGTTCGCTTCATGATCCGCGTGCTCGCCGTGAGACATGTTCAGACGCGCCACGTCCATGCCCGCTTCAACGAGGCCAAGGATTCCTTCCTTGCTTGCTACCGCGGGACCCAACGTACAAACGATTTTGGTTCTTCTATCCAACATGGAATGCCTTACTCACATCGGGAGCTTCTAACGGTTCCCAAACTACCCCGGTTTACTGGTCTCGGCCACTACGAATGACGCTCGTAGCGCGTTTTCAAGCCTCATCCCGAGTGCTCTCCAGGGCTGAGCAAAGCCCCAAATATTCGGCAACAAACGGGAATAACCGGGCACATCTGGGCATTTCGTACTCATCATTCGGAACCACAGGCTTCCGAATAAGAGCTCAAAACACCGTGTGTGATCCCGGCTACTTTTTCTGTTTTCAGCGCCTAAAACAGGCAGACGCTACGAAAGCTGTACCTAATTAAAGCCTGCGGAGCCACCATTCTTCTCAACTTCCGCGGCACGAGCGGGATCCACTTCCTCCGGTGACTCCTGCCCACGTGGCAACCGGAAGTACACGATGAGCGCAACAACGAAGCAGACCACCGAAACGATGACGTTGACACGCAACCCGAAGATGTGTGTGGCCTCATCAGCGCGCATGTTTTCTACAACGAAGCGCCCCGCCGTGTATCCGGCAACGTACAGCGCGAACACACGCCCATGGCCGAGTTTGAACGCCTTGTGCGCCCACAGCAGGAACACACACACCGCCACATTCCACAACAGTTCATAGAGGAAGGTCGGATGCACTGAGGTCACTACTTCCCCGGTCGAGCGTCCGCTGATTGGTGCGTACGCGCCGCTGTCATTTACTCGGTAGTAGATGTCCAAGGCCCACGGAACCGTGGTTTCACGGCCGTAGAGCTCCTGATTGAACCAATTACCCAAGCGCCCGATAGCTTGGGCCAAGACAAGTCCGGGCGCGACGGCGTCCGCAAATGGCCCCAATGGGATGCCTTTAACCTTGAACATGATCCACACTGCTATTGTGCCTAGCGCCACTGCGCCCCAAATGCCGAGGCCGCCGTTGGTAATCTTCAGCGCATCAACTGGATTGCACGTGGAACAGAAGTACTTTTCGTTATCCGTAATCACGTGGTAGAGGCGCCCACCAATAATTCCGGCCGGTATCACCACCAAGGCCGCATCCCACACCACATCCGGGTTTCCACCGCGGGCGGTATAGCGGCGCAGCGTCATCCACATCGCAACGAGGATGCCGACGATGATGCACATGGCATAAGCGCGAATTGGGACCGGACCTAGATGCCACACGCCTTGCGGCGGAGAGGGAATGTTGGCGAGATTGTAAATTTGCACGGGAAACAGTGTGCCTGAAAATGACGCCCGCTACAACGCGTCTAGCTCCTGCGCGAAGGGCACGCCGGATGCTGGCCGGTAGCCACCAAAGAACGCGCCAAGGCCATGGGGTCTTGGGCAGCCATGATGGACTCACCAACCAAGATTGCATCAGCGCCCTGAGAAGCATAGGACAACACGTTTCGTGGGCTGTTGACCCCGCCCACCGCGATGCGCGTCATGCTCTCAGGAAGACCCGGCGAAATAGTAGAAAAGGCCTCCCGATTAATAGCATCGGAGGCCAAAGACCACGCGTTGATCGCCACGACAGTTCCCCCTGCCTTAATGACGCGATCCACCTCAGCGCACGTACGAACCTCCAGGATGGCGGTCATGCCGAGGGATTCCACGCGGTCTAGGAGAGACTCGAGGCGAGCCTGGTCGAGCAGCTCCACTTGCAGGGGAATCGCATCCGCCCCATAGCACCGCGCCTCATGGATCTGATAGGGGTCGACGATGGTGTCGCGGCATAGCATCGGTATGTCAACGGCGGACCGGGCCGCCCGCATGTCTTCGAGGGAACCGTGGAAGCGGCGGCGATCCGTTTGGCACGCCATCACATGCACTCCGGCTTCCTCCAGGCTATGCGCCAACGCTGCCACGGACTGCGGGCTCTCCAAGTGCGCAATTTCACCGCCATAAGGTACGGCGCGCTTGATTTCGGTAATGATAGAGCATCCCGGACGCAGCAAAGCCTGTGCAGCATCGCGCGGGGCATCCATGTCTCGGGAACGCGCCTTTACTTCCTTGAAGGGAACGCGGGCCTCCCGCGCGGCGACATCAGCTAGTACGCCGGCCACGAGGTGATCGACGGCAATCGGGGTAGGCATGGAGCACCTCCCTTCCCCGAAGGAAACTCAATGAAAGAAACAGGATGGAGTTCGAGATCACACTTAGGCTAGCGCGCTCTTACCTCCAACCAGAAATCCGGGGTCCCCTTCTATCAGCGCAACACCCCGTGGTGGAGATGAGACGAGCCGGTGGCTCGTGCCGCCGCCTCCCCTAGGTGGTGCGAGGATCCGTGGGGTCGATATCGGCGTCCAAAGCGTCCCACATCACGCGGCCAGAATCCTGGGAGGTTTCTAGATCTTCCTGCAGGCGCTCCTGCCGTACAGCTGGTGTCTCATATTTGGCGGAGCGGGGCTTATCGCCTCCCGGATTGCTGGCCACCATGACCGCACCAAAGAGCGCGAGTGCAGCGCCGACGAGGGCGAGGACAGGGCCGGCAGTCGAGGCATCCGCGGAGAGCACCGTGGCCCAGTCAGAAATGGTTGTGGACTCCACGGAGGTATCATTCGTGCCTCCCTGCAGCAGTTCCTCGGCGCGCTGCGCCTCCGGGCCGGCGGTCAGCAACGCAACAGGGCGCCATCCCGCAGCCGCCGCGGCAAGTGCTGTGAGGCCAGATACGATTCGGCGGCCGGTGCGCCGTAGCGCGAAGGCCGCAACACCGCCAGCGAGGACCACAACGCTCAACGCGATGAGCTCGAGGGACCACAAGGAACCCGATAGCTCCGCAACGCTGGAGCCGGCCTTATCATCCTCAACCGCAGCCTTTACCCACGTCATGCGGGAAGACAACCACAATAGGATGGCACCGACAAACATCAACAAGGGCCCAATGCGCTTAGCCATCATTCTCCTCCCCTATGAGATCACGTGCATCGAAACAGGTCCGGTCACCGGTATGGCATGCCCCGCCGCGCTGACGAACGGTGAGCAGGATGGTGTCACCATCGCAATCCAAGCGCGCGCCGACCACTTCTTGGGTGTTGCCGGATGTTAGGCCTTTGATCCAATACTCGCGGCGGGAACGTGAATAGTAGGTTCCGCGGCGCGTCGCCAACGTGTAGGCCAAGGCATGGTCATCCATCCACGCCAACATGAGCACCTCACCGCGCTCAGACTGCACAATGGCTGGAACAAGCCCCGCCTCGTTGCGCTTAAGTTGCTGAGCAATCTCATCACTCAGCTCATAAGCCCCGACAGCCGTTGGGTCGGTGGTGGGGTTGTCACTGTTCCTCGTCACTGTCGCACCTCCTTGCCTGCCGCGGCTAGCGCCTGCTTGACCTCAGAGATCTCTACTTCTCCGAAGTGGAAAATGCTGGCGGCCAGCACCGCATCTGCCCCAGCGTCGACAGCCGGTGGGAAGTGCTCGGCCTTTCCCGCACCGCCGGAGGCGATGATCGGAACGGAAACTTTCTCGCGCACTGCCTCGATCAATTCGATATCGAAGCCCGCCTTGGTTCCGTCGCCGTCCATGGAGTTCAGCAAGATTTCGCCGACGCCCAATTCCTCACCGCGCTTGGCCCATTCCACGGCATCGAGACCCGCAGAACGCGTTCCGCCATGCGTGGTGACCTCGAATCCGCTGGGGAAATCTGCAGCACGGCGCGCATCCACCGACAACACAATGCACTGCGAGCCAAACACATCCGCGAGCTCGCGCAGCAGCTCCGGGCGCGCGATGGCAGAGGAGTTGACGGAGACCTTATCGGCGCCGGCACGCAGCAGTTCGCGGACGTCGTCGACAGACCGCACCCCACCGCCAACGGTCAGCGGGATAAAGACCTGATCGGCGGTGCGGCGTACGACGTCAAGCATGGTACCGCGGCCGTCCTTCGACGCTGACACGTCGAGAAAAGTCAGCTCATCAGCACCCACGCGGTCGTAATGGGCGGCCAACTCGACTGGGTCGCCGGCATCACGCAGGTTTTCAAAGTTAATGCCTTTGACCACGCGGCCATTATCAACGTCAAGGCACGGGATCACTCGCACGGCAAGAGCCATGGTGACAATCCTCCTAAAGCTCAAAGCGAAATGAAAGGCAGCTCGAATCGAACTGCCGATTGGTGAAATTCAAGTCCGGTATGCGGCGCCAGCGACCAGCGCTAGCGTCCTAGGCAAGCCAAACGCGTATCAACGGCTTCCGCGGGGGTTTCGGGCGATGGCATCCAAGATCGTGGCATGCACCTGCGGGGTACCGCCCACGAATCCCTGTGAATGCGCGGTCCACTCGTTGCCTTCTGGATCACTCACGCGGCCACCGGCAGCCTTGATCATGAGAGCACCCGCCGCGTTATCCCACGGGTGCGGCGAGAAATTCACCGCGCCGTCAAACACGCCTTGAGCCACAAATGCATTATCCAGACCCACGGACCCGGTCATGCGGGGACGCAGCCCGGTCTCCCGGAGATCATTGAACAGGCCCGTCGGCAGGTGCGAGGAGCAGCCCACGTGGCCACGAGCCTCGTCGAATCCCTGGGCTTCTTCGCCACCACCGAAACCAGTGGAGGGGCCGCCGCTGGTTCGCAGCTGCATGCCCTGCGCCGCAACGACGCGGCGGTGTAGCAGGGGGAAATCCGCTACTGCAACAACCGGCTTTGCTTCGTGGATAAGCGTGACAAGAATGCCGCAGCATGGATTCCCGGCTGAGTAGTTCGCGGTTCCATCCACGGGATCCACAACCCACACCGTATCTTCAAGGCTGCCGCCTGATTCTTCACCGAGTACCGGGATACCGGTGAGCTGGTTCAGCGTCAGTCGCAGCTGCTGTTCAATCAGCAAATCCACCTCGGTGGCAAAGTCCCCTTCGCCCTTGAAACGCGCGGGCGCTGCACCGAGGCCCCGGCGGAAGAGATCATCAACCTGGTCCACCGCTGCTTCTGCAAAGGCCACGAGTTCGCGCGGATCCGACGCGGAGGTTCCTGACATCGGGGCCATTGGCCTACCTCTCCTCGATCGGGTCAATGTATTCTTCGCCCGGCAACGGAGTAACTTCCGCAACCGCCGCGAGCGCCTCCTCCAGTGTGAAGCGCTCCTCATAGAGAGCCTTGCCGATGATGGCGGAATCAATTCCCTCATTTTCGTAGAGGGCCAATTCACGCAGATCATCAAGGGTGGAAATCCCACCGGAGGCTGTTACCTTTGCCTCCGTGGCGGCCGCAACCTCACGCAGCAGTTCGATATTGGGACCTTGCAGCGTCCCGTCCTTGGACACGTCCGTCACCACGAAGCGAGTGCAACCAACGGCGTCAAGGCGCTCGAGGACCTCCCAGAGGTCGCCACCATCGGAAACCCAGCCGTTACCGCGCGTGCGCCACTCGCCGTCCACCATCCGCACTGCGAGATCGACCGCGATGCGGTCACCATGCTCTGCCAAGACCTTGGCAATCCATTCGGGGTTCTCCAAAGCCGCGGTACCAATATTGACGCGGCGGGCTCCGGTGGCGAGTGCACGGGCCAAGGAGTCATCATCCCGGATACCTCCGGTCAACTCCACGTTAAGGTCCACGCTCGTGGTGATCTCAGCGAGCAGCTCGTGGTTGGAGCCGCGGCCAAAGGCTGCGTCCAGATCTACTGCGTGCAGCCACTGCGCGCCTTGGGCCTGCCACTTAAGGGCGGCCTCACGCGGCGAGCCATAGGGCTTTTCAGTTCCGGCCTCTCCCTGATCAAGGCGAACCGCCTGACCGTCGACGACATCAACCGCGGGCAACAGTGTAAAGCTCATGGTGGGTAGTCTACCTTTCGAGTGGGCTCTTTAAAGCGTTCCAATCCAGTTCTTTAGCAGCTGCGAGCCGACGTCACCCGACTTCTCCGGATGAAATTGCGTGGCCCATAGCGCACCGTTTTCTACCGCGGCGACAAAACGGTCACCGCCATATTCGGACCACGCTACCTTCGGCGGCTCAGTGATTTCAGTCTCGAGCTCCCAGCTCCGCGCGGCATAGGAGTGCACGAAGTAGAAGCGATCCTGCGCGCTCACGCCATGGAACATAAGGCTATCGTCGGGAAGCTCGACGGTGTTCCAGCCCATATGGGGCAGAACCGGCGACTGCAAGCGGGTCACCTCCCCCGGCCACTCACCACAGCCTTCCGTAAAAACGCCGTGTTCTGTACCGGACTCAAAGAGAATCTGCATACCTACGCAGATACCGAGAACCGGGCGGCCGCCAGCTAGGCGTTGGCCAATGATCCGTGGGCCCTGGGCCGCACGCAGGCCTTCCATACAGGCAGCGAAGGCGCCTACGCCGGGCACCAACAAGCCATCGGCTTCCACCGCCAGCTTCGGGTCTGCGGTTACCGTCACGGTGGCACCGACCCGTTCCAGTGCGCGCACAGCCGAGCGGACGTTGCCGGCACCATAATCAAGGACAACTACGTCGTGTGAGCTCATCGTGGCTCCTTTCCGGGCCTCCTCGGCCTTCTAATCCTGCGCAAGCGCGTTTGGATGTCATTGAGTTCGCTCACGCGGGTCTTACCCAAAGCTAGATCAGCAGCAGTCATGAGCAAGCCCACCGCAATGATGGCGGCACCTGCGGCAAAAGCGCCTTTGTATCCTGACATCGCCACGACGGCGCCAAGAACCGTCGAACCAAGGCCAGTACCACCGTCGTAGAAGATGTTCCACACCGCAGAACCCTCGGAGAGCCGCTCGCGTGGGAGGCGGTCAAACATCGACAACAGCGCCTCGTTTTGAACGATGCCGAAGCCAGCACCGTAAATGACCGTACCGAACACGAGCAGCCATACCGACCACTCTTGCCACAGCACGGCGGCGATGAGTCCCACACCCACAACCGAGGAAGCCTGGGCCGGAATCATGAGTGTGCCAGGCTTGCCCACTCGGTCCGCCACGACACCGGCGACGTAGCGCGCAATCATGCCCGCGCCACCAATCACGGATAGCATGAAGCCGCCCAAAACCGCGCCGCGTTCAGGATCCAATTCGCGCACGGCCGGCGAAATGAAATTCGAGGCCACGCCGTAGCTCACGGAGAAGCTCATCAACGCCAGTGCCGGCACGAGCACAAGCTTCCACATTGGAGCACGCGGAGTGGTATCCGATGGGTCCGGCACTCCCACCGGGGCAGCCTTGATCTGCGGTACCAGGATGCAGGTAAAGAAACCCAGAAGGCCGAGGCCGGCGGCCAAGAGGTACACCACGTTATAGTTGTACGCTGCGGCGACGGCAAGGCCGACGGGCAGGAAGGCCATCTGTGCCGCGCCGATAAAAAGGCCGAAGATTCCAGTGGCCTTGCCCAACAAGCGCCGCGGCGTGATTTCCGCGATGAGCGCGTTTTCTGACACCGTCAGGGCACCAAAGCCAATACCGCGCAGTGCGGAAAAGCCTAGGGCGATTGGGGCGGCGTCGCCCAGCATGTGGCCCAACGCCGGCACGCCCAAGAGCAGCGCCGACGCCGCCATGATCGGCCGGTAGCCAAAGATGCGCAGCAGCATCGGAGTCGCCATTTGGGTGAGCACGGTGGCCAGCATGAATACGCCGGTTGTGGCGCCAGCCAGCGTGGCCGATCCGCCGGAATCCAACACAGCCAACGGCACCACGGGTAGCAAGACTGACCACGCACCGAAGGCGGAAACCACCGCGATCATGGTTTCCTTGAAGCCGGCAACCTTCCACACACTCTGAGGGGCGTTATCTGTCACTTTGCCGCCAATCCTGCCGAAAAGATGTCGAGGAACCAGACCAACGCGGCGGCCACGGCGACCGCCGCGAGCGCGCCCGCGACCACAGTCAGCAATACTGAACCGTTCTGATACGCCGCCCACGCGCCACCGACGAGCAGACCGGCGACAAGAAAGAGAATGAGAACCATGACATTCATAGCGTCTTAGAGTGCTCCCTTCGTCGAAGGAACTCCGGTTACTCGCGGATCCCGCTCGGTAGCCTGGCGCAGGGCGCGGGCCACTGCCTTGTACTCGGCTTCCGTGATGTGGTGCGGATCGCGCCCATAGCGCACGTTGACGTGCAGAGTCGTCGCCGAGTGTGTGGCAAAGGTTTCGAAGAAGTGCCGGTTGATCACCGTGGCGTAGTGCCCGCCAATAACCTGCCACTCCAAGTTCTCCGGCTCGCCATTCATGACAAAGTAGGGCCGCCCAGAGATGTCAACGACGGCCTCCACCAGCGTTTCATCCATGGGCAGAAGCTGGGAACCGAAACGGCGGATGCCGGACTTATCCCCCAGTGCTTCGAGGAAAGCGCGGCCAAGAACAATCGCGGTGTCCTCCACCGTGTGGTGGGCATCGATATCGATATCGCCCTCGGCATGGACCTTAAGATCGAAGGAGCCGTGGGTACACACAGCGTTGAGCATGTGGTCAAAGAACGGCAGCCCCGTCGAAATATCCGCCTGGCCGGTGCCATCGAGGTTGATTTCAACGGAGATCTTTGTCTCCCCAGTCACGCGCTCTGCGCGGCCAATGCGGTCGCCTAAGTCGTGGCGTGTAGCTTCACCAGCGCTCATTGTCCCACGCTCCTTCTTTTCATCATGAGCCTTTTCCTGGGCTCAAGTTTCAGTTCTCAGTTAGTCATCTCTACTGTATCTGCCAAGTCCGCCGCGGCCGAAAGGAAGGCGTCATTCTCTTCGGGCAGCCCAATCGTGGCGCGCAGGAGACCCGGCACGCCGTTGTCTCGGATCAGCACATCGCGGTCGAGGAATCCCTGCCACACCGCGTGTTGGTCGGCAAAGCGTCCAAAGGAGACGAAGTTGGATTCGCTCGGCACCACGTAATAGCCAAGCTCCTGAAGGCGGGCGACAACCCGATCCCGCTCCGCCGAAAGCTTCGCCACGGTACCCAAGGTCTCCTCCTTGTGAGCAAGAGCCACGATGGCCGCGATCTGGGATAGCACGGAGAGGTGGTACGGCAAGCGGACGAGCATCACGGCTTCCACGAAAGCGGGATCCGCCACGAAGTAGCCCAAGCGCCCGCCGGCGAAATCGAATGCCTTGGACATCGTGCGCGAGACCACGAGCTTGGTCGGGTACTTCGCCAGCAGTGTTGTAGCTGACGGCGAGGGCGAGAATTCCATGTAGGCCTCGTCCACGATGACGATGCCCGGCGCGGCCTGCACGATCTTCTCCACCAGTTCGATCGGGGTGACGTCACCGGTGGGGTTGTTCGGGGTGGTGATGAAGACGACGTCGGGGCTGTGCTTGGCGACGGCCCCCAGAGCCGCCTCCTCATCGATGCGGAAGTCCTCATCGCGCGGGCAGGAAATGAATTCGGTCTGCGTACCTGCGCACAGGATCGGATGCATGGAGTAGCTCGGCGTAAATCCCAGCGCGCTGCGGCCCGGCCCACCGAAGGCCTGCAGCAGCTGCTGGAGCACCTCGTTGGAGCCGTTGGCTGCCCACACGTTCTCCACGCCCACGGTGACACCGGTCTGCTCGCTGACGTATTCCGCCAGCGCCGTGCGCAGCTCGACGGCATCACGCTCTGGGTAGCGGTTGAGTTGGCGTGCGTGCTTCTCGACGGCCTCCATCATGTCCTTCACCAGCGCCTCCGACGGCGGATAAGGATTCTCGTTGGTATTGAGTTGGTTGGTTACCGTCAGCTGCGGGGCACCATAAGCGCTGGAACCACGCAATTCTTCACGCAGGGGAAGATCCTTCAGCTCAGCCATGGTTTAAGCCTCTCCTTTCTGGGCATCTGTGTCTTCGGCGAATCGTGCGGCGATTGCTTCACCGTGGGCGGGCAGCGCCTCCGCGGTGGCGAAGGCGATAACGTTCTCCGCTACCTCGCCGAGTGCCGCGCGGTCATACTCGATGAGGTTTACTGGGCGAAGGAAGGTGTGCGTCGACAAGCCTGCGCTAAACCGCGCGGTTCCAGAGGTTGGCAAAACGTGGTTGGAACCCGCGGTGTAATCACCAAGAGGTACGGGCGAATAGTCGCCAACGAAGATGGCACCGGCGTGGCGAATGCGCTCCGCAACTGCCCGGGCGTTTATCGTGTGCACCTCCAAGTGCTCGGCGGCATAGGCATCCGCGACGGCGATTCCCGCCTCAAGGTCCTCAACCACGACAATGCCCGACTGCTCACCGCGCAGCGCCTCGGCGGCGCGTTCGGCATTGGCGGTGGCGGTATAACGCTGCGCTACCTCCGCGTTCACGGCGGCGGCGAACTCCTCTGAATCAGTAATGAGCACGGAAGCAGCCATGGGATCATGCTCTGCCTGGGAGATGAGGTCATAGGCCACGTAGACGGGGTTAGCGCTATCGTCTGCCAAAATGGCGATCTCCGTTGGCCCTGCCTCCGCATCAATGCCCACCACGCCCTGCACTGCGCGTTTAGCGGCGGCAACAAACACGTTGCCTGGGCCGGTAATGATATCGACAGGCTCCAGTGCTTTTTCACCGGTAACCGGTTCATCATCGCCATAGGCCAGAAGGGCAATGGCTTGCCCGCCGCCTACTGCCCACACCTCGTCCACGCCGAGCATGTGGCACGTGGCCAGCACCGTCGGGTGCGGCAATCCGCCAAATTCCTTTTGTGGCGGGGAGGCCACGACCATCGCCTCAGCGCCTGCTTCCTGGGCGGGGACGGCGTTCATAATGACGGAAGATGGATACACCGCCTTGCCGCCTGGGACATACAGCCCCACCCGCTCGATGGCGTGAAAGACCTCGGTGACCGTTGCCCCCGGCGCCAGGGTGGTCGTGTGCGAATCCGGCCTCTGGTCAGCATGGACAGCACGCACGCGCGCGATGGATTCCTCGATGGCTGCCCGCACTTTCGGGTCCAGCTCATCGGCTGCTTTCTTCAGCTCCTCCTGAGGAACACGCACCGCGGCCGGGCGAATGCCGTCAAATTTTTCGCCGAAGTCGAGGGCGGCCGCCGCTCCGCCGTCACGGACCTTCTCCACCATGGGGATAACAGTGCCCATCACCGAGGACACGTCCGTGCCCCCTCGCGGCAATACTCGGCGCAAACGGGAGGTAGTAAGTTCCTCTCCTCGCAGGTCGATGGTTCGTAGCATGCTGGGACCTCTTTTTATAATATGCAGTGGTTTCTATACCTTCCCATTACTATACCCGGACCGAAAAGCCAGCGAACCGGCAGGTGCGGGTTATAGAATGTGCCACTAGTAACACATTCCGGCATCCCGAATCGGTAGAGGGAGGTGACGAAATGAGCAACGGCGCCGACGGCCTGGACCGCCAGACCCCGTCAGACTTGCTTGCCCGCGTCGAACGCCTCACGCACCGGGAAAGCCTTGACTGCATCCGGGTGTCCGCACACGAACTCCTCTTCCCGCACTCGCCGCTCGGGGAAACCCGCGCTTTCATGGACACTGAGGGCGAGCCGATCCTACGCTTCTACACCACCCACCATGGCATTCTTGGTTTCGGCGATATCCCCAGTCTCAGCGAGTTCGTCAACGACTGGAACCACGACTGCCTCTCGCCGCACCTCGTGCTCAACTATTCCTCCCCTACCGAAGTCGAAGTGTGGGGCCACTCCTTCCTCGTGGTGCACCAGAAACCCACGACAGCCCAACTCTCCGCTTCGGTAGTGCCAGCGCTCCACAACGCCGCGGCCTGCCTCGAAGAACTGGCTAAACACTTCCCCGTTCTCACGCTTCCCCGCCCGGCAGTCCCGGAAGAACAGACAGAACTCGACGGCCCCGTCGCCAGCGTAGATACGGCCCGCCTCGAAGCCCTCTTACCCGCCCTGGGAATTTCGCGCTTCCAATCAGATGGCGATGAAGCAGTTTATGCCTGGATCAATGACGTCCTCTTTGCCTTCGCCATTGACTCCGGCCCGAGCCTCATCATCAAAGGCCATTGGGACCCGAACCTACAGGGCAGCGAGTTCTCCAAGATCTTCCTCATTTGCAATGATTGGAACCGGAACAATCACTCGGCCTCGGCCTTCTGCCACTCCAACGTTGACGGGCTGCAGGTGCGCATTGATTACGCGGTCATGACGGGCGCTGGGCTTTCCGACGCCCAACTGATAACCGCCCTCGGCCGCGGCATCAAGCACGTCCTCCACGGCATCGATGACATTTCACGCGATGCCGTGGGCTCCTCCCCCGTCGCCTGGCCCTAGCGCACGTCGACCGCTGCCTCGTTTTCTTCCGTTTCACTTTCGAGCGCCACGCTGGGCGGCTCAAAGAACAGCGCGGACCAGTAGACAAACATGGCCATAAATGGTCCCACAAGCCACGCGATGCCGGGCGAAAACTTCGGCACGAACTCCACGAATTCCCCAGGGTTCTCCGGAACATCAGTGGCCGTCGCCCCGCCGAAGACATAGAAGGACGCCGCACCGGCCAAAGCCGCCAGCGCCACCCACAGCAGCACACCGACGCCACGGTAGCGCTCTCCCCAACGGTGGGCGATTGCCCCCAAGGCCATACCGAGGACTCCGGTGATCAGCACGAAGGTGATATAAGAATCGAATTGCACGTCGGCAACGTTGCGCAGGACATAGCCGCCATCCTCCATGCGATGGCCCTCCAGAGTAGGCCGCCACAGCCCCCAGACAGCGCCAACAGCGGAGAAACCAAGGAGCGCTAACGCGAGCAACCCCGCGCCGAATCCAATGGCGCGGGGTATATGAAAGCTAGGTGCACGCAGTGCAGGCACGATAATCTCTAGCCGCAGAAGGTCCAGTTACCGTTCTCGCGCTTGAAGCGCATGGTGGAGCTATCCATGCCCTGGCTGGTATTGACGTTCACGGTCGCAGAGGCGTCATCGCCGTTAACCACGACATCGTTGATGGACTCAACGCCGGTCTTGGACCAGTCGAAGCCCTCCATCTGGGAGGTGTCCTGGCCGGCTGCGGCCATCATGTCCTTGAGCTGGTTCATCGGCACATCCGGGACCTGGTTGTAGTCCACCTGGTCGAGGCCGGAGTTCGGATCATTACGCACGGCCGCGCAGGTGTGCTCCGGAAGGTACTTCACAAAGGAGCGCATGGTCTGCTGCTCATACATGCCACGTACCAGGGTGTTGATACCGTCGATATCCTCCTGGCTTGCGGCCTCGCCCTGAACCGGTTCAACCTTTGGCATGTTCTGGAACGGGTCAGCGCCCTCTTCGAAGGGGTTGGCCACGGCTTGGTCGCCGCCCTCAGGATTCTCTCCCTCCGGCTTCGGAGCAGCACTCTCACCGTCCTTATTCTCTTCCCCCTCCTTCTTATCCTCAGAAGTCTTCTCTTCCGTCTTCTTCTCAGACGTCTTTTCCTTGGACTTCGTCGTCGTGGTGGTCTTTGCCGCAGAGGAAGCGGTGTCGCCTGCGTTCTCATCATCGGAACCACAAGCAGCCAAGGAAAGCGGTGCAACGAGTGCAACAGCGATGAGGGACTTCTTGGCAGGTGTCAAAAAGGACAAGGGATAACTCCTCAAATTAAATAGAGAGCGATAGGTGAATCCACGCTAGGCGTGGTGGTTGCCCTTGGGCATCTCCGACAACCCTAACAAGGGCTGTTTGAAGAAATCATATTTTACACCTTGAAGCTTCCTGTGAGCCCCACTAGGGGTTTCTTGCGCCGCGTAGAGTTGGTCGTGTGCATCTATCTCGCGACGCTATCGTTTCCACCGCCCTCGAACTCTTGACCCGCTACGGGCTTGCCGACGTCACCATGCGCCGCGTCGCCACCAACCTCGACGTGGCTCCCGGCGCCTTGTACTGGCATGTAGCTAACAAGCAATCGCTCATCGCCGCCATGACCGCTGAGATCCTCTCCCCCGTCGCGGGTGAAACCACGGCGGAGTTGGTCAGCTCGCTGCACCGGGAGCTGCGCCGCTGGCGCGATGGAGCTGAGGTAGCCATCGCTGGCGCCGCTTTCCCAGAGTCTTCAGCCAGCACTGACTTAGAAGAGCTATTCACAACTACGCTGCAGAAAGAAGCCCCCGATGCGTCACCGGAGGATATCGCCGTCGCCGCTCGTACGCTGATCCACTACACACTCGGGGCTACGTTCATGGAGCAATCCCGCGAGCAGCTCAGTGGGGCGTCGCCCAGCGGGACGTCGCCAAGCACGGCCTCTCCCTCTCCGGGCACCGCGCCCGTGGACGCCACCTCTGTGCGCGCCGCGGAACTCATGGTTGCCGGTTTAAAGTCACTGCGAACCGATCGCCGCGAATAGAATTGACTAAGCTGAGCCTCATGACTGAGACCCGTGCTGATCTAACGCCATCTCGCCAGGTGTGGCCTGGTTCCCCCTCCCCGCTCGGCTCCACCTTCGATGGAGCCGGAACTAATTTTGCTATCTTTTCCGAAATCGCGGAAAAGGTTGAGCTCTGCCTCATCGACCACGATGGCAGCGAAGAGCGCATTGAGTTGACTGAAGTCACTGCACATGTCTGGCACGCCTACCTCCCCAACGTCAGCCCCGGACAGCGCTACGGTTACCGCATCCACGGCCCTTATGAACCGGAGCACGGCCTGCGCTGCGATCCCTCGAAGCTGCTTGTCGATCCTTATGCCCGCGCCTTCGACGGTGATTTTGACGGCGATGCCTCGCTGTACTCCTACGATATCTTCGCTGAAGAGCCTGGCACCGGGCGCAACGAGGATGATTCCTTGGGCCACACGATGCTGTCGGTGGTCATCAACCCCTTCTTCGAGTGGCACGGCGACAACCGGCCGCATACCCCGGATAACGAGACCATCATCTACGAAGCCCACGTCAAGGGCATGACGATGACGCACCCGGATGTGCCAGAGGAGCTGCGCGGCACCTACGCCGGCATGGCGCACCCGGCGATCATCAACTACTTCAAGGACTTGGGTGTGACGGCCGTCGAGCTGCTGCCGGTCCACCAGTTCCTCCAGGATGACCGTCTGCGCCAGCTGGACCTGCGCAACTACTGGGGCTATAACACCTTCGGCTTCTTCGCTCCGCATGCGGACTACGCCTACGCCAAGAAGCCTGGTGAGGCGGTGGCTGAGTTCAAGGCTATGGTTCGCGCTTACCACGAGGCAGGGATTGAGATCATCCTCGATGTGGTCTACAACCACACCGCCGAAGGCAACCACATGGGGCCAACCATTGCCTTCCGCGGTATTGATAACCATGCCTACTACCGCTTGGTCGATGACAATCCCGAGCACTACATGGACTACACCGGCACCGGTAACTCCCTCAATGTCCGCCACCCGCACTCCCTCCAGCTGATTATGGATTCGCTGCGTTATTGGGTGACGGAGATGCGCGTGGATGGCTTCCGTTTCGATCTCGCGTCTACTCTGGCGCGCGAGCTGGATGACGTCGACAAGCTCGCCACCTTCTTCGATCTGGTGCAGCAGGACCCGGTGGTCTCCAAGGTCAAGCTCATCGCCGAGCCCTGGGACGTGGGCCATAACGGCTACCAGGTTGGTAACTTCCCGCCCATTTGGAGCGAATGGAACGGTAAGTACCGCGATACCGTCCGTGATTTCTGGCGCGGGGAACCGTCGAAGATGGGTGAGTTTGCCTCACGCTTGACCGGCTCTTCCGACTTGTATGCCAACAACGGCCGCCGCCCCACCGCATCCATTAACTTCATCACCGCTCACGACGGCTTCACGCTGCGTGATTTGGTGTCCTACAACGAAAAGCACAACGCGGACAACGGGGAGGACAACCGCGACGGTGAATCCCACAACCGCTCGTGGAACCACGGCGTGGAGGGCCCGACTGACGACGAAGAAATTAAGAAGCTCCGCCGCCGCCAGGTCCGCAACTTCCTCACCACTCTTCTGCTCTCCCAGGGCACCCCGATGCTGTGCCACGGCGATGAACTAGGCCGCACCCAGGGCGGCAACAACAACGTGTACTGCCAGGACAACGAGATTTCCTGGATCGATTGGTCGATGTTGGAGCAGGAAAAGAACATCGCCATGCACGGTTTTACTAAGCGCCTGATTAACATCCGCAAGAACCATCCGGTGTTCCGTCGCCAGCGTTTCTTGGCCGGTGGCCCCTTTGGTTCTGAGGTGAAAGACCGCGATATTGCATGGCTCGTGCCCTCCGGCAAGCTGATGACTCCGGAGGACTGGGATTTTGAATTCGGCAAGGCCCTCATGGTCTACCTCAATGGCAACGCCATCACGGAAACGACGGCCCGCGGCGAACGCATCACGGATGATTCCTTCATCATGATTTTCAACGCCCACCACGAGGACATTGAGTTCACCCTGCCGAAGAAGGACTTGGGCGCTAGCTGGCGGCTCATCGTCGATACTTCTGATTCCGGCGGATACCCGGACGAGGAAAAGCTGATCGCTGCCGAAGGAACCATCATGGTGCAGCCGCGCTCCACGCTGATTTTGCGCCAGACCGAGCCCCCGGTCTTCGACGACAACGACGAACCTGCATAATCGGTTGCTTCGGCAAGAAGCAGCTGAAGCTTTGGCTGCTTCTTCACCGCTTGCTCTCCACCACCAACACCATGCTTTGAAAGGAATCCGTGTCCTACACTGCCCACGGTGCCGTCATTGATGTCACCGCCGAAGCCATTGTTTTCCGCCGCTCTTTGCTTGCTTCTTCCCTCGGCGCACCAGCCCACGAGAGTCTCTCCCTCGCTGGAGCCACGAGCGTGGAATGCACGGAGCCGACGGCAACGGGTTTTGGGCAGGTCATCGTTCACGGCACTAGCGGTGCCGAAGGTGGTGCCGGTGACACGGTCATCCGTTTTGCACCCGGCCAGGATGCCGCGGCTTTCGCGCAGGCGGTCGAGGCCGCCCTGCGCGGCGAAGCACCGGCCGCCAGCACTCGTGTTCAGGGATTGAACTTCACCGCCGTCGATGTGGAAACGGCAAATGGCAACTGGGGTTCGGTGTGCCAGATCGGCGCGGTCCGCTTCCGCGATGGCGAAGAGACCGAGTCCCGTACGTGGTTGTGCACTCCCCCGCCGGGCCTAGAGCACTTCGACGACGTCAACATCAGTATCCACGGCATCACGCCAGATGACGTCGCTGATGCTTCGCCCTTTGCGGATGCTGCTGCCGAGCTCTTCGACTTCCTCGGCTCTGACACGATGGTGGCCCACAACGCACAGTTCGATTCCACGGCCTTGCGCAGCGGCCTTATGAAATCTGCGGCGCCGGTTCCGGAGATTCGCTTGGCGTGCTCGCTGGCCCTGGCTCGCGATGCCTCCCGCGCCGGTGTCATCGACGTGGCCAACCATAAGCTTCCGACCGTCGCATCCTGCATCGGGGCCGAGGACTTCCACCACCACGAAGCCACAGCGGATGCCCGGGCAGCCGGCGAAATTGTTAGCGCTCTGGCCCAGCGCTTTGGTCACTCTGGTTCCATCGAGGACTTGTTCACCACCCGGGACTTTGCCCTGGGCACCTTGAGCGAGGAGTCCGTCATCCCAGTTCTGCGCGCCAACACTGCTCCGTTGTCTGCAGCGGACTTAGGCGCCGGCACGGATTTCCGCGACAAGACGCGCATGGCGGGGACGACCTCGGGTGCGAAAAAGAAGAGCTCCGGGTCCGCACAGCGCCGCGGGCCGGCCCCATGGCAGTCCGTATCCACGCCAGACACCATCCCGGATCCGAACCCCGACGCCGATCCAGAAGGCGCATTGTTTGGCCAGAATGTCACCCTCACTGGTGACTTCGAACCTTTTGATAAAGGTCTGTTGTGGTCCAAGATTGCTGAGCGCGGTGGAAAGGTGGGCAAGAACGTCACGAAGAAAACCACCATCCTCGTCGTGGGCCAGTGGGCCACCAAGACGTCGAAGGAAAAGCGCGCCGAAGAGCTACAAGGCAAGGGCCAGAATATTGAGATCTGGCAGACAGACAAGCTCCTCGAGGAGCTTCAACTCGATGAAGCACCTCCGTTTTAACCCGCGATTGGCCTCAAGGCACCCGCGATAAGCCCCATTACAAAGGAATTCTCCTCTTCGCTGGGAACCGGTGGGCGTGGAGCGCAGTCCAATAAGCATAAGGAATCTGCACCTGCCCAACCGTTACGGAGATAAATCCTTATGACCATCGCGCTGTCCACTTCCCTCCACGTCGATCGCCTTCTCCCCTCGCTCTGCCCGAGCGAAGAGCTGACCGGAATTAAGCTGTGTGATGATGGTTTTGGGGACTCACCTGCTAGCCTCCAGCTATCGCGCACGCTATCGATGTCCATAGTGCGCGGCACGGGTACGGAGGCCAAGCGTGTGAGCCAGCGCGCTCTGGATGATATGGGCTTGACCGTACGCCAGGCATGGGATTCCGCAGCGCTGAATCTGCAGCGGCGAGCGTTGACGGAGCAGGGACTGCGATTCTTCACCCGCCCTGCCGAACTCGGCTTCATGGGGTCCGAGGCAGGCCTCGAGGTGCGTGCTCATCGCTGCACGATCTCGTCCTGGTTGGCCCATCCGCAGGCTTTCGTTATCCTAGACAATCATCTTCAGAGGCTCAGCCAGGCTCGAAGCATCACGTACCTCGTGCCTGATGCGCACACTCTTTATGCGTTGTTCAACGTATCCCCGCATCGCGCCACGGAGTTAGCGTGGCGCGCTGCTGAATTGCGTCCGCGCCATCGAGCCCCGCTCAGCATGCAACCGCTAGTATTAGCTAACGGCTTCCCGTTGGAGGTGTAGACGCACCCCCGCACTTTTCCGCCGTGGCCGAAAGGAGTCACGTTTCACGATGGCTGAATCATCCATGTCCCGCTTGAGCAACCAGTATCATTCCTGGGTGCACGCGCATCCCACTGCGGCGCAGGACTTCCGCGATGCCATCGAGGACTTGCTTAACGACGCCGGAATTATCTTCGACCGCGTAGCTACCCGCGTGAAGCAATGGCCGTCCCTGAAGGCCAAGGCAAAGAAGCGTCGCGGCAACGGCGAGCTGATGTACCCCACTCCGTGGGAGGATATCCACGATGTCTTGGGCGTGCGGATTACCGTCTTCCACTCCACAGTTATTCCGGAGGCCCTCGAAGTTCTGGGGGAAACCTTCACAGTGCTTCGCTCGGTGGACAAGGCAGCAGAAACGCGGATTTCCGGCGGCTTTGGCTATGGCTCACACCACCTAGTGCTCAAGGTTTCTGAAGATAGTGCCGCTGCCCTTGAGGAACTTGAAGCCTATGTTGGCTGGACCTTTGAGATTCAAATCCGCACTGTGCTGCAGCACGCCTGGGCGGAATTTGAGCACGATATCCGGTACAAGCAGGGACCAAACCCGCCATCCCCACAGGTGGATCGCCTTTTCACGCTCGCTGCGGGCCTCATTGAGTTGGCGGACCAGCAGTTCGATGAGATCGCAGCGCTCAAGGCCCCCAGCTCCGAGGCGGACGATGACGTGGAAATCACGGCAGAGACCCTCCCCGGCGTCCTCGCCATCATTCTGGGTAACCGCTTTCCGCGTTCACGCTCGGAGCACTATCGCTTCCTAGCGGAGCTTTTAGAAAACAACGGCATCAATCGTCTAAGCCAGCTCAAGCAGCTCCTCGATGAAGACGCCATCGCCCACGTGCATGACGCCATGCGCTACCGCTTCCGCCCGGGCCAGGTCAGGCTTATCGACGATTTGCTGCTCAACAAGTTCGGTGCCCAGCACATCGAGGCCACCGCCCAAGCCGGCGACCGCAAGGATCGCAAGCGTCGCCTGAACGCGCGCCTGAAGGCCTTAAAAAACTTCCGGAATAATTAGCGGAATCCGCCGCGGAACTTGTCGATCTGCCGGCGCTCCTTCTTCGTGGGGCGGCCGGCACCGCGCGGGCGAACCGGAACCGAGGGTAAAAACTCCTTCGGCGGTGGCGGCGGTGCGTGGTCGATGTAGCAGGTCCGCGCGATGGGAGCGCCCACGCGCTTGGACACGGTGGCGAGCACCTCGAGATCATGTTCGTGGTGGTTGCGCCACACGCGCACGCGGTCGCCGGGGACAACCTGCTGTGCGGGCTTGGTGGCGTTGCCGTTGAGCTTGACGTGCCCGGCGCGCACCGCTGCGGCAGCTTCTGACCGGGTCTTGAACATGCGCACGGACCAGACCCAGGCGTCAATGCGGACGGGCCGCCCGTCGGGCTGATTCACCATAGGCGCTTAAAGGTTGTGGTTTTCGTTGACGATCTTCTGGATCTTTATCCAGTTGTAGGCGCCGCCGACCACGGCGACGATGAGGCCAATGGCCATACAGGTCCAGAAACCAGTCAATGCCCAACCCAGGAGGATGCCGCCGGCGACGCCTCCCACGACACACACTGCGCCGTTGCGTGCGTGGGTACGTACGGCTTGTTTGCGTTGCTCAATGGGATTGTTGGGGCGTCGCTGCATAGTCATGGGGCTTATTTTACATAGCCAGAAGCCCGCAACATTAAAGCTCCACCCAGGCTGTTCCGGCTTCCTTCGGCTCTACCCCACCCTGAGTCAGTGCCGCGAGCGTTGCAGCGAGTTTCTCCTCACCGCCGGGCTCAACGGACACGGTGAAAGTCACCGCCTGGCCATAAGCGGTATCCACCATGTCGACGCCGCGGTTGCGCAACTCCGCTTCCAGCCGGCCGGCCTCCGCGTGGGAAACCTCGACGGTATAGAGCTCGCGCAAGGCGCGCGTGACATGCTCAACCTGCTCCATCGTCTCGCTCACGGCGCCGCCATAAGCGTGAACGAGCCCGCCCGCGCCCAGCTTGATGCCGCCAAAGTAGCGCACGACCACTGCACAGATATCAAGCAGCCCCGAGCCTTTCAAAACATCAAGCATCGGTTTACCGGCGGTGCCGGAAGGCTCGCCATCATCGGAGGAGCGCTCCACCGGATTCGAGCCATCGACGTGATAGATATACGCCGAGCAGTGGTGGCGGGCGTCGGGAAAGCGGTCGCGGGCGGCGTCGATAAGCGCGCGTGCTTCCGCCTCGTTCGTGGCGCGGCCGATGAGGGTGATAAACCGCGAGCGTTTGATCTCAATCTCGTGCTCGACGACGTCTCCTGCGACCGGGCGCTGATAGCTCTCCAGCATTATGCGACGAGGAAATCGTACTCAGGGGTGCCCGGCTGAAGCTGCTGGCAATTCAGCTTCGACTTCTCCATGCGCTCCAGCAGGCCATCGATGCCCGCTGCGCTGCCCAGTTCGATGCCTACCAGTGCCGCGCCGGTCTCGCGGTTATTGCGCTTGAGGTACTCGAACAACGTGATGTCATCCTCAGGGCCGAGAACATCCTGCAGGAAGTGGCGCAACTGGCCTGGCTCCTGTGGGAAGTTCACCAAGAAGTAGTGCTTGAGGCCGCGGTGCACTAGGGAACGCTCCATGATTTCGGCGTAGCGCAGCACGTCATTGTTGCCGCCGGAAATAACGCAGACGACTGTCGAACCCGGCTGCAGGTTAAGCGTGCGCAGACCGGTCACGCTCAGCGCGCCGGCGGGCTCGGCGATGATGCCTTCGTTCTGGTACAGCGCCAACTGCTCAGTGCACACGGCGCCTTCGGAGACGACATCCCAGTGCAAGCGTCCTTGATTGGCCTCCAGGATTTTGAAGGGCAGCTCACCGATGCGCTTGACTGCAGCTCCATCGACGAAAGGATCGACGGTGTCGAGCGTTACCGGCTCGCCGGCAGCGAACGCAGCGCTGAGCGACGCCGCCCCGGCCGGCTCAATGCCAACTACCGCGGTGCGGGGGGCCATGTCAGCGAGGTAGGAGGTGATGCCGGAGATCAGGCCGCCGCCGCCCACGGGGACAACCACGGTGTCGAGGGATTTACCAATGGACGAGAGTTGGGACACGATTTCCGCGGCGACGGTTCCCTGGCCGGTAACGGTATCGCGTGCGTCGAAAGGCTCGATAAAGAAGGCACCGCGCTCCGCAGCATCCGCGTGTGCGGCGGCTGCTGCTTCATCGAAATTGGCGCCGGTGACCACGAGTTCCACGACGTCACCGCCATGGACCAGGATGCGGTCGCGCTTTTGCTTCGGGGTCGGCTCCGGCACGAAGATCTTGCCGTGGATCCCCATGGTGCGGCAGGCATAAGCCACGCCTTGGGCGTGATTGCCGGCAGAGGCGGTGACAATCCCCTGCTTCCGCTGCTCTTGGCTTAAGTTCGACATGCCGTACAGAGCGCCGCGAATCTTGTAGGAGCGCACGTCCTGCAGATCTTCGCGCTTTAAGTACACCTCATAGCTGGTTTCTTGGGACAGGCGCGGGCAATACTGCAGCGGAGTCGGGGCAATCTCCGAGCTAATTCGCGATTGTGCCAGTTGGATATCAGAGGCGTGGATTGGCTCGAAGTCTTGCGGGGTGCTTGTCATGGTGGCTCATTTTAGCGCCCCAGCTTTCTCCCGTCGCACATTACCTAGCATTCGACCGATTCACCCAACGTTTACCTAGATATCGATTGTTTGCAACGCTGCGTTCCCCAAAAGCACCATGGACGCAACGTACGGTGGTTCGGAAACTTTTTCGTTCCGCTTCAAGGAGTCTTTCTCAATGTCTCGCTCTTTCTCCCGCCGCGCTCTCGCGGTGTGTGCTGCGACCGCGACTAGCCTTAGCCTTGCCGTTCCGGCATCCTCGGCCGCGATTGTGGACAACGTCATCGAGCACTCCGCCGCAGACGCCAACCTCAAGGTGACGCCGATCGGCACCTATGAGTCCGGCGTGTACGCAGAATCAGCCGCGGAAATCGTGGCCTTCCACCCAGCCTCCAAGCGCATCCTTACGGTTAACGCGCACGCGGGCCAGATCGACGTCCTCGACGCCGCCGACCCGGCCAAGCCCACCTTGATCGGCTCCATTTCTGCCGGTGAAGGCAAAGAGATCAACTCCGTAGCCGTACGCCCTGATGGCCTGGCTGTGGCCGCCGTCCAGCAGGCGGACAAGACCGAGAACGGCGAGGCGCTCTTCTTCAACGCTGCGGCCGAGGACCTGGCCGCCGCCGAGCTGGGGCGCGTGGCGGTGGGGGCTTTGCCGGATAACGTCCACCTCACCGCGGACGGAAGCTACGCTCTCGTGGCCAACGAGGGCGAGCCGTCGAACGAGCTCAACGCCGAGGGCACCGATTACGTCGCCGACCCAGAAGGTTCCGTCTCCGTTATCAAGCTGCCGGCGGGAGTTGCGGCGCCGGCTCAGGCGGATGCCCGCATCGCTGATTTCACGGCTTTCGACGGCAAGCCACTGCCTGAGGGGGTGCGCGTCTTTGGTCCCTCCGGGCACGAGGCGAAGCCCTCCATTGACTTCGAACCGGAGTACATCTCCTCCCAGGCGGGCAAGGCATACGTGACACTGCAGGAGGCCAATGCCATTGGGGTCATCGATATTGAATCCGCCACCGTGGAGAAGATCCTGCCGGCTCACATTGCGGATCACTCGCAGGTGCCGCTCGACTCCTCCAACAAGGATGATTCGGCTGAGCTGCGCACCATCCCGGTCAAGGGGCTGTCCATGCCGGATTCCATCGGCGCTTTCACCGCCGGTGGCCAGACCTACTTTGCTACCGCGAACGAAGGCGATGCCCGCGAGTGGGGTGTCAAGGAAAAGGACGGTGGTTCCGGCGTCTACACCGATGAAGTCGAGCTCAAGGACCTCATCGAGGACGGCAAGGTGTGCGAGGGCGCGCTGGGCGACGTCTCTGCGGAAGACCTCGCCGATAAGAAACAGGCCGGCAACCTGAAGCTGAGTACTGCTTCCGGCTGGAATGAAGAGAAGGGCTGCTTCGATGAACTCTATGCCTACGGCTCCCGGTCTTTTAGCATCTACGATGCCAACGGCACGGTCGTCTTCGACTCCGGTAGCGATTTTGAAAAGATCACCGCTGAGCTGAATGAACCGGGAGTGTTCCACCACAACGCCGACAACGAAGCGGCCGAGTTTGATGACCGATCTGACAACAAGGGCCCTGAACCGGAGGCCCTGACAATCGGCAAGGTTGGGGATCGCACCTATGCTTTCGTTGGCGCCGAGCGCGTCGGCGGCGTTTTCGTCTATGACGTCACCGACCCGGCCAATGCCTCCTTCGTCACCTACGTCAACAACCGCGACTTCTCCACCGATGAGTTCGCCGCTGCCGGTGACTTGGGCCCGGAGGGCTTCGCCTTCGTCGATAAAGCCGACTCCCCCAACGGCGAGCACCTGCTCATCGTGGGCAACGAAGTCTCCGGAACCACCACTGTCTACTCTGTTGAAGATTTGCTTGACGACGAGGACTCTACCGGTGACAAGGACGACGAGGACAAGAATACCCACAGCTCTCACTCATCCACCGCGGGCATCATCGCCGGTTCTGTCATCGGTGTCATCGCTGCGGTGGCTGCCGCAGTCGGCCTGCTGAACGCTCCGGGTGTCCGCGAAACAGTCCTCAGCCTTGCCCCGGCACCGCTGCGCGAGCATCTGGAGAAGTTCCTGTAATCCCTACTTTCCCTCGGGGCGGACTGCTACATTGAAGTGGGCTTAGGACAAGCTAGCCCCTTTTTTCTCGCACCCCCTTCGCACCTTCTTTCAAGGAGAATTCCTGATTATGCGCCTTTCCACCTCCCTTATCGCAGTGTGCGCGACGACGATGGCCCTGGTCACTCCGTTGGCCACAGCCGCAGAATCCGCTGAGAGCAGCCAGTCCTCCGCTTCCTCCCAGAGCCAAAGCTCTAGTGGCGGAAGCTCTCAGGGCCCCAACGGTGGAAGCTCGATGAACGTCGGTCACATCGACACCTCCGATCTCTCCAAGGAATGTGCGGACGCTGTGCACAAGGCGCGTGAGGAGCACGAGCAGGCGGTGGCTGATGGCACCGCAGGTTCTTCCTTCATGGGGCCGCAGGAGCTGGGGCTCGGCATCCTTAACGGTTATGGTTCCTCTGGCATGCCAGCAGAGCCAGACTGCGTCCAAGCGGAAAAGGACGCCGAGTTGGAGAAGGAATGGGACGAGATGCCCGAATGGGTACAGTCCGCCCGCCCCAATGACACAGCCGAAGAGGTCTTTGCGTGGGTCGGCGGCATTATCGCTCTGGTCGCCGTCGCTATTAATGCGCTGACCGTGGTCGCACAATTCGACCCATCCGTTCTCGATGGTCTGCGCGCCTTCCTCAAGAGCCACGGCTTCTACTGGGATAACTCCCAGAAGAAGGAAGGCGAGAAAGCTGCTGCGAAGTAACCGCCTCCCCACCAAAAATTAAACGCGCGAACCTGCTCGGTTCGCGCGTTTATTTAGTTTGCTCGCTGGTTCAAGGCCGCTCGCTGCTTAGAACAGCTCCTCGGTGGCAATCTGCGCACCCTCCACGAGGGATTCCAGCTTGGCCCACGCGATCTGGTGGTGCAGACGGCCGCCGAGACCACAGTCCGTCGATGCAATCACGTTTTCTGGGCCGACCAGTTCAGCGAACTGGATGATACGGTCTGCTACCAAGCGTGGGTGCTCCACAGCATTGGTGGAGTGAGAAACCACACCCGGGTAAATGACGGTGCCCTCCGGCAACTTGTGGTCCTTCCACAAGCGCCACTCGTGGGCGTGACGCGGCGAGGCACCCTCGAAGGAGAATCCGCCGACCTTGGCCTGCAGGATCTCCTCAATGATGTCCTCGAACGGAATATCCGTCACGTGCGGGCCATGCCAGGAACCCCAGCAGATGTGCAGACGAGTCTGCTCACGCGGGATGTCCTTGATGGACTCGTTGAGCACATCGATTCGCTCACGTAGGAAGGCCTGGAAGTCCTCAACCGTCGGCTCCGGGACCACGGAGTCCCAGGCTTCAGCCAGGTCCGGGGCGTCGAACTGCACGGTCAAGCCAGCATCCGTGATGGCCTTGTACTCCACCTTGAGCGCTTCACCGCAGGCACGCACGAGATCGGTCTCATCCTCGTAGTACTTGTTAGGCAAGCGCGCCGCAGCACCCGGGGACAGGGCGGCGACGAAACCTTCGGTGCCCTCTGGCAGGGCGTCGGCAAGCAGCTTCACGTCTGCCTCGACTTGTTCCTGGCCAATGTAGGTAACCGGGCCGGTGAACTCCGGGTTGGCCACCTTCTTGCGGCCGGTAAAGATTCCCGAATCCGGGTCGTTGTAGGCCTCGGCGAAAAGGGCGCGGTCGCGGCGATCCTTCATCGACGAAAGGCGAATCTTGCCCGGCTCGGAACGAATCTTGTCACCGATTTCCCAGCGGTCCTTGTCCGTCATGGTCAGACCACCCAGGCGGGTAAAGGAATAGTTCCACCACGCGCCGTAGTCCACGGCGCCGGAGGTGATGTGGCCGTACTCGCCCTCGTTAATGATGTCGATGCCGAGATCGACTTGGCGCTTAACGACGTCTGCGACCGAGCGTTCCAGAATCACGTGGAACTTCTCATCGGAGATGGTGCCTGCGGAGCGCTCGAGGTTTGCCTCCAGCAGCTCCTTGGTGCGCGGCAGCGAGCCAACGTGGGTGGTGCGAATCTTATTGACCATGGGAAACGGGGTTCCTTTCTTCTAGACTGTGCTGTCTAGCCTAGCTGTCAAGGCCCGTCTACCCATAGCGAAAGCGAAGATAAATTCACCCGAGGATGCCGGCGCCCATCGTCGCCTTGAGATCACCCATGAGATTACTGGAGCGCTCCACACGCAAATGCTCACCAAGGACCATCATGGTGGACTCTTCGCCGTCGACAAGCGTGAGGTACACATCCGACTCGCCCTTGTTGTTGACCAGGACCTGCTTGAGGCGCGCAATGTTGTCCATCGTGCACTGATCCGTGCGCATGGTCAGGCGCAGCGGCAGGCCGGCACCGTTGCCGGGGCCAAGATCGGGGATGCGGATATCAGAGCAGAACAGGGACATGCGCTCATCGCGGATCTTCACCTGCACCTTGGCCAGGATGATGTTATCTTCCGCGATCTGCGCGGCCACCAACGAATACACCTGGTTAAACACGAGGATGTCTACCTGTGCACCATTGTGATCCTCCATGCTGACGATAGCCCAGGGCGAGCCATCACGCTTGGAAAAGCGCCTGTCAACACCCGAGATGATTCCGCCAATCACCAGCTCTTGGCCATTGCCCACCTCACCGTTGAGGATCTTCGTAATCGGGGTATCGGTCTGCGCGTTGAGGGCTTCTTCGAATCCGTCGAGCGGGTGGCCGGAGACATACAGGCCCAGCATTTCCCTCTCCAGTGCCAACTCGTGCTTGCGGTCCCAGTTCTCGTCCGGAATATCGATGGCGAAGGCGGAGACGGACTCGCCTTGTCCTTCCTCCCCGCCAAAGCCGGCGAAGAGATCGAATTGGCCCTTGTCGGCCGCCTTCTTCGTCGTCTGCACCGAATCCACGGCATCTTCGTGGATGAGCATGAGTCCCTTGCGCGGATGCCCCAAAGAATCGAAGGCACCGGCCTTGATGAGGGATTCGGTGACGCGCTTCGAACAGGCCGCCAGCTCAATCTTGTCCAGGTAATCGGAGAAGGACGTATAGGCACCTTTCTCCCGCCTGGTCTTCACGATGGAATCCACCACGTCCCCACCGACGTTGCGGATAGCGCCCATGCCAAAGCGGATATCATCGCCCACGGCCTGGAAAGTCTCCACCGATTCATTGACATCCGGGGAGAGCACGCGGATGCCCAGGTGGCGGCAGTCGGCCAGGTAGATGGCGGACTTATCCTTTTTGTCACCCACCGAGGTCAACAGCGCAGCCATGTACTCCGGCGCATAATAGGCCTTGAGGTAGGCCGTCCAGAAGGACACCAAGCCGTAGCCTGCGGCGTGCGACTTGTTAAACGCGTAGGAGGCGAAGGGCTCGATGGTGCCCCACAAAGCGTCCATCGCTTCCTTGGAGTAGCCGTTGTCCTTCATGCCGCCCCAGAACTTGTCGTACTGCTGCGCCAAGACTTCGGGCTTCTTCTTACCCATGGCCTTGCGGAAGCCGTCTGCCTCGCCGGCGGTGTAGTTCGCCACCTTCTGCGAGATACGCATGATCTGCTCCTGGTACACGATGAGACCGTACGTCTCATCGAGGATTTCCTTGAGCGGCTCCTCCAGTTCAGGGTGGATCGGAGTAATTTCCTTGCGCCCATTCTTGCGGTCCGCGTAATCCCAGTGCGCGTTCACGCCCATCGGGCCCGGGCGATAGAGCGCCAGCGAGGCCACAATATCTTTGAAGCCCGTCGGTTTCATGCGTTTGAGCAGCTCCTGCATGCCGCCGGAGTCCAGCTGGAACACGCCCAGGGTATCGCCGCGCGAGAGCAGGTCATAGACCTTTGAGGCATTCGGGTCATCGGCGTGGAGGTCTTCGAGGTGGACTTCCTCGCCACGGTTTTTCTTGATGTTCTCCAGGCAGTCACCGATCACGGTGAGGTTGCGCAGGCCCAGGAAGTCCATCTTCAGCAGGCCGATGGCCTCGCAGGCCGGGTAATCCCAGCCAGTGATGTAGGCGCCGTCGGCGGGGCGCTTCCACATCGGAATGTGGTCCATGAGGCGCACCGAAGCCATAATCACGGCACACGCATGCACGCCGGCTTGGCGGACCACGCCCTCAAGACCACGGGCGGTCTCGTAGATCTTCTTGACGTCCGGGTCGGTCTCAATCATCTGCCGGACCTCGGCCGCCTCCGAATAGCGCTCGTGCTCTGGGTCCATGATGCCGGCGAGCGGGATGTCCTTGGCCATGATGGCCGGTGGCAGAGCGCCGTTAATGCGGTCGGCCATCTGGAAGCCGGGCTGGCCAAAGTGGACCTTCGCGGAGTCCTTAATAGCCTGCTTCGTCTTCACGGTGCCGAAGGTGATCACCTGCGCCACCTTGTCCTCGCCCCACCTCTCGGCGGCGTAGGTAATCATCTCGCCGCGGCGGCGATCATCGAAGTCGATATCGATATCCGGCGCGGAGGGGCGCTCCGGGTTCAGGAATCGCTCGAAGAGGAGATCGTGCTCGATCGGGTCAATATTGGTAATCGTCAGCGCGTAGGCCACGAGCGCACCGGCCGCCGAACCACGGCCCGGACCAACGCGAATGCCGATGGACCGCGCGTGCTTAATAAGCTCGGCCACGATAAGGAAGTAGGACGGGTAGCCCTTCATATCGATGACGCTGATCTCGTACTCAGCACGGTCGATGTACTCCTGCGGCACATCCCCACCGGGGAAGCGATCCTTCAGTCCCTCCATTACCTCATGGGTCAGCCAGGAGGTTGGGGTGTGGCCTTCGGGGACGTCGGCAATCGGCATGCGGTCGTGGGTATGTTCCTCCCAGATCTTGCCGTAGTCTTGCACGCGCTCCGCAATCCACAGAGTGTTATCGCAGGCTTCCGGGACCATATGGTCCCACAGCTCACGCATCTGCGCGGCGGACTTGATGTAGTAGCCGGTGCCGTCGAACTTGAAACGGTCCGGGTCCATAAACGTCTTGCCGGTCTGCACACAGAGCATCGCCTCGTGCGCGGGGGCTTGGGTTTCCAGCACGTAGTGGCAGTCATTGGTCACCAGCGGCGGCAGGTCCAGCTTCCGGCCGATTTCCAACAGGCCATCGCGCGTGCGCTTCTCGATGTCCAGCCCATGGTCCATGAGCTCCAAGAAGAAGTTGTCCTTGCCATAGATGTCTTGCCACATAGCGGCGGCCTCTAACGCCTCATTGAACTGGCCCAGGCGCAGGCGGGTCTGCACGTCACCCGACGGACAGCCGGTGGTGGCGATGATGCCCTCGGCATGCTCGGCAATCAATTCCGCGTCCATGCGCGGCCACTTGCCCAATTGGCCTTCATAGGAGGCCAGGGAGGACAGCGTGAACAGGTTGCGCAGGCCGGTCTCATTTTCCGCCAGCATGGTCTGGTGCAGGTAGGCACCGGAAGCGGAGACGTCATCGCGCTTCTGGTCCGGGGTTCCCCACAGCACGCGCTTCTTGTTGAAGCGTGACTCGGGCGCAAGATAGGCCTCGATGCCGATGATGGGCTTCACGCCAGCGCTCGTCATCCTTTGGTAGAAGGCATTGGAGCCATACATGTTGCCGTGGTCTGTCATGCCGACGGCAGGCATTCCTTGGCGAACCACCTCATCCGCCAACATATCCACCTTGGCCATGCCATCCAGCATGGAGAACTCGGTGTGGTTGTGCAGGTGGACGAAGGAGGAGTTTTTGGCCATGCGGCTCATCTTAGCGGGGCCGTCAAACTTCGCCCGTAGGTCCTCGCTGAGGTACATTTTCTTAAATGTTCTACACTATTGCTGCCTATCTCATGTGGGGCTTCTTCCCGGCGTTTTTCCCGCTGCTGCGCCCCGCCAGCCCTTTCGAGATCTTGGCCCACCGCATCGTGTGGACCGCGGTTCTTGTCACCGCAATGCTCTTGGTAACCGGCGGCTGGCGCGAGTTACGCGCGTTCAGCTTGCGCACCTGGGGGTGGATGCTCGCCTGCGGCGTGGCCATCACCATCAACTGGGGAACCTACGTCATCGCCATCAACAGCGACCACGTGGCCGATGCCGCACTTGGCTACTTCATCAACCCGCTTGTCTCCGTGGCCCTAGGAATCATCTTCCTCAAGGAAAAGCTGACGAAGGCGCAGGTGGCGTCGGTCAGCATCGCCTTCATCGCCGTGTTGTGGCTGACCTTCATGACCGGTCAGGCCCCCTACTACTCACTGGCCCTAGCCTTCAGCTTCGGTATCTACGGCCTGCTTAAAAAGCGCATCACGGTCTCCTCCATGGGGTCGGTGGCCGCGGAAACGATTGTCATGCTCCCCTTCGCGCTCATCTATCTGGGCTACCTCCAGGCACAGGGCGAATCCACCTTTGCTACCGAAGGCCCCGGGCATGTCGCACTGCTGATTACCTCCGGCCTCGTCACCGCCCTACCGCTGCTGTGTTTCGCGCAGGGTGCTAAGCACCTGCGCCTGTCTACCCTCGGCATGCTGCAGTACATGACCCCCATCATGCAGATGCTGTGGGCGCTGTTCGTGACCCAGGAGCACATGTCCACCGAACGCTGGATTGGCTTTGCCATCATCTGGGTTGCGGTGATCATCTACCTTGCAGACTTGGTGCGCATGGGCCGCGCTTCTCGACGCCGCGCCCGCCTCCACCCCGCCGACGCATCACGCGCCACCGCAGAGGACTAGCGGCGCTTCAGCTCCTCGCGCGCTTGCTTAGCCTGGGCGCGCCGGGCGGATTCCTCGCGTGCGTTCAGCGCCCACCGCGGCATGAGGATGGCCATGGCGATGCAGTAGATGGCCACCACGACGAGAATGCCGAAGGTGAGCTTGTCCGCACCCCAGATCCCTTGCGCGATGGCAGCTCCGGAGGCGATGAAAGCGCCCGCCCACATCAAGAGGTAGGCAAAGCGGTAGTTCGGCGGCCACGTAGAGGTGTTCGGAAACAAGCGCATGTCTTCTCCTTGACTGTTGCAGCGGTTCTCGTTCTGTCCGACGTTAGCGGGCGGGCGCACGCCGAAGGATCCCCAGGCGGCATCGTCGGGGGCAACCTCCACGGTATCGACCCGCGGGTCGGAGGCGAGTGCGCGCAACTGACTCCCTTCGGAATAGACCACGACGGCGTCGACCTCCGTCGGCGCCTCCTCCCCCATGCCACCGGCTTGCTCATCCACGCGCGCCAACACCGCCTCGATGACGTCGGCGCGCTCGGCTCCTGAGACGGGTTCGGGAACAGCGATAGGAGCGGCCAGCCCAATCACGATGGCATCCATCCGCTGGATTGGTTGCAGAGCCTCAGAGACGTCGTGCGGACTCAGCGGCTTAGTAAAACCCACCAGCGCATAGGCTGGCTTATCCGCCTGCGCTAGCGAGGCCTCCGCGCGCTCGCGGTACTCGGAGGCAGTCTCGGTTCCATCCGGGCCCAGCTGGTCTCCCTGCAACGCCGAGCGAGGCTGCGTGCCAAGGAGTCCGAACAGGACAATCACCACCAGCGCCAGCACGGCCAGCAGCACCAACGCCGCGGCACGGCGGCGCCGGTAGATGCGCTGGCGCGTGCTCCGCTGCGGGCTCATCCGCGCAATACCTCCACGGCGTGCTTCAGATCGTCCGGGTAGGGTGCGGTGCATTCAAACCACTTGCCAGTTCCGGGGTGGGTAAAACCGAGCTCGACCGCGTGCAACCACTGGCGGTTAAGCCCCACGCGCTTCGCCAGGTTCGGATCACAGCCATACATCGGGTCGCCCACGCAGGGATGCCCCGTGGCGGACATGTGCACGCGGATCTGGTGGGTGCGGCCGGTCTCCAGGTGGACTTCAAGGAGGCTGGCCTCGCGGAAGGCCTCGAGCAGCGTGTAGTGCGTCACCGCCGGCTTGCCGTCATCAATGACCCCAAACTTCCAGCCCGCGGAAGGATGACGCCCGATAGGCGCATCAATGGTGCCGACGATGGGATCGGGCAGGCCCTGGACCACGGCGTGATAGGTCTTTTTCACGGTGCGCTCGCGGAAGGCGTTCTTGAGCTGCGAGTAGGCCCGCTCACTAGCTGCGACCACCATGACGCCTGAGGTTCCCACGTCGAGGCGGTGGACGATGCCCTTGCGTTCGGTAGGGCCGGCGTCGGCAAGCGCATAGCCCGCCGCCCGCAGCCCGCCGATGACGGTGGGCCCATCCCAGCCCAAAGTCGGGTGCGCGGCCACCCCCACGGGCTTGAACACGCAGATGACATCCTCGTCCGCGTAGAGGACATCCATGCCCTCCACCAGCTCCTCCTTGGGGATGAGCGGCTCCTCGGGCGCTGGCATCATGACGTCGATCCAGCCACCGGCGCTTAAGCGCTCGGACTTGCCCACGGCCGCACCGTCGATTTCCACGTCACCCGCCGTGCACAGCTGGGCCACGCGGGCGCGGGAAATGCCCAGGAGCTTGGCCAAGGCGGCATCCACGCGCATGCCATCGAGCCCTTCGGGCACCGGCAACCTACGGCTTTCGCGCATTACTCTCCCCCCGTTTCCTTTTCTTCAGCTTTCTCGTGCATCTCCGCCCAGAACATCGCAATGATGAAGACCACGACTCCACAGGTAATGGCCGCATCCGCGATATTGAAAACAGCGAAGCTGCCCACGGAGATGTAATCCACCACGTGGCCGAACCAAAACCCTGGCTCGCGCACGAGGCGGTCGATGAGGTTGCCCAGAGCGCCGCCGGCGATCATCGCCAGCCCGATGGCCTGCCACTTGTCATGAATGCGCGGGGCGGCGATTGCTACACCAACAACGAAGGCGAGTTGGATAGTGGTAAACAGCCACGTCGAGCCTTCCCCTCCCATGGAGAAGGCCGCGCCGGGGTTAAAAAGAAGGTAGAAGCGGAACCAGTCACCGATTACCGGTAGGGCTTCGCCTTCCGTGAGGATGGACAGCATCAGTGCCTTCACGGCTTGGTCGACGGCGGCCACACCGAGCACCACCGCAACCATCACTCCGATATAACTCCTTGCTTTCACTCGTTCCATTCTAAACAGGCTCATCCGGTAATTTGGAATGCGTGTTTCGTGTGAGAGCTCTAGCAGTCCTGTCCGCCACCGTCTTGGGAGTCAGCGGCGCGCTCGCCGGCTGTTCCTATTCCCAGCCGGCCAAGCCAGTAGAGGAGCCAGTGGGCTTAGCCCTCGATGCCCCGCGCGTCACCCTCCTAGAACCCGGTGACGACGCAAGCCGCGTTGTGGCTTATAAGGATCTCGATGCCACTCAGGAGCTGACCTATGAGGTCGCCACGGGTTTTGACCAGCAATTGCGCAAGGACGGCAGCTCGGCTCCTGCACCAGCGTCCAAGGACAAGGTCACCCTTCCGCTACAGGCCTCGGTGGAGGCTGCCACCGAGAATGTTGAGGGCCAGTTGCCGGCCAGCCGCAACGCCTTCGTTACCGTGGGCAAGCCTGCGGCCGAAGGCGCGGACGTCTCCTCCGCCGAGGGTTTCCAGTTTGGGTGGCGCGGCACGGATAGCGGGCAAATGAACTCGCTGCGCCTTGCCGCCCCGCAGGCCGCAACCGACGAGGCCCGCAGCACTGTGGAGCGCGCCATCACCAGCCTGACCTCGCTGCCCATCGTCTTCCCGGATGAGGAAATTGGCTCCGGCGCTCAGTGGGTCGTGGAATCGCGCGTTACCGGCGAGTCCACGCTGCTGCAAACCACGACCTATACCTTGGACAAGCTCGACGGGGATATCGCCACGCTCAACGTCGAGGTTGAGCAGCGGCCGTCCCTGGGCGCGCTCTCCTTCGACGGCGCTGACGCCCCCGAGGAGCTGCGGGGCAAAGAGCTCAAGGTCATGGACACCACGTCGACGTCGAAGGGCACGGTCACCGTTGATCTGACCAAACCGCTTCCCACCGCCGGCGATGTCTCCGTGACTACTGCCATTTCTTATGGTGCGGACAGCTCCGATCTTCGCGTGGTGCAAACCAGCGCCACCGATATGACGTTCACCACCGACTAGTCCGCTGCGCGCCGAGCCTGCCCCGCATCAGGCAACCGCGCGCCGACCTTCGGACAGCGCAGCGCCCGCCACCCACTGGCTCTCAATCCAGTGTGGTGGCGGGCGCTGAAGCTTGAATCCCAGTCTTACTGAGCCGGGGCGTCGGCCGGGGCCTCTGCGCCTTCTGCCGGAGCGTCGGCAGGAGCTTCGGCACCTTCTGCCGGGGCGTCGGCAGGCGCCTCTGCGCCTTCCGGTACGGAATCAGCACACATCTCCGGCACCTCTTCCGGCGGGACGATGTTGGTGACCAGGACACAGGCCCACGTCTTGGACAGCTTCCACGTGCCGCCCTCGTTGATGAACTCCACCTGGTCGGCGGTCTGCTGCTGGCCGTCCGGGGTGTTGATGTGGACGGTCGCCAGCGCGGAATCCGGCACGAGGCCCGGGATGACCGGGGCCACGACCTCGAAGGTGGCGCCGGACTCGGCCTGGGACTGCGACATGACGTCGAAAAGCTCCGGCGCCGTCTCACTACCCTGGACCAGCTGGACCTTCTCTTCCTGTGGAAGGTTCGGGTCGGCGGCCTTGGTCAGGATCTCATTGAGCTGCTCCACGGTCGGCATCTCGGTGGAGGCCACCTGCGATGCGGAGGTTTCGCCCGAAGGCTTAGCGGCGGTGCTGTTCTCGGTGTCTGCATCCTCGGAAGACGAGCAGGCAGCCAGGGCAGTCGCGGCGCCCAGGGCCACAACGGCGGCGCTCAGCTTGAAGGATTTCACAAATACTCCTCACGTAGGGGATCGTGGTTTATCCCTTTTACTTTAGCGTCCACGACCGCCGCCCTGGGGTTCCCGCGCAGGTGCGTGCCTGTAGTAGCCTGCTGTCATGACTTTCGCCCTCATCGCCACCGGTGGCACCATCGCCTGCACGACGGTCCGTGACGGATCCCTGGTCCCCACCGTCAGTGGGCAACAGCTAGCCCAATTCCTCGACGCTGAAGTCGGAACACACGACATTGAGGTGGTGGAATTCCGCGCGCTGGATTCCAGCTCGATTACTTTGGCAGACCTCGATGAGCTACTGCTGTGTGTGCGCCAGCACCTTGCGCGCCCAGAGATTGATGGCGTCCTCATCACGCACGGCACCGATTCCATGGAGGAAACCGCGCTGGCGTTATCCCTCTTCGACCTCGGCGAGGGGCCCATCGTGCTCACTGGTGCGCAGCGCGCCTTCGACCACCCGGCTGGTGATGGCCCGCGCAATCTGCGCGATTCCTATGAGCTCCTGTGTTCCGGAAAGGCCGGCGTGTGGGTGCAATTCGGCGGCAAGACCATTCCCGGACGCGGCGCGCGCAAGTGGCATACTTCGCAGCTCAACGGCTTTGAGGAGCTACCGGTGGGTGACTCCGCTCTGGCGCCGTTGCCGCTCTCCCCCATGGCGCAACACCCCGTTGAAATCATCGCCGCCTACCCGGGTGCCGGCGCCGCGCTTGTCGACGCCTCCCTCAACCACGCCCATGGCCTCGTCATCGAAGCCATGGGCTCGGGGAACATGGGTGAAGAGATGGGCGCCGGGGTTGCCCGCGCGCTGCAAGCGGGTGTGCCCGTGGTGATTAGCACCCGCACGCCCTACGGAGCTACCAAGCTGGCCTATGGCGGCGCAGGTGGCGGTGCCACCTTGGGCGAGATGGGCGCGGTGGCCTCCGGCGGATTCCGAGCCGGCCAAGCCCGCATTATGCTCGCCGCGGCACTCGCTACCGACACACCGGTGGCAGAGATGTTTAGCACTGCCCCCTCCGCCACTGCTTATACCGCGGGCTAGCTATCCTCGCGTGGCGGTTCCTCCCCAGCGGTGTCAGTCACAGGGTCATCGGCCTCGGTGGCGTCGCCTGGCAGCGCCCCCTCCCACGCCAGTGAGTCCAATGGATCGGCCGGGTGGAGATCTTCATCCTCAGCCGCGAAAGAGCGCACAAACCCCGGGCCCGTAGCGCGAGTTTCAAAGCGCACGCTGACCACCCCGTGGCCGGCGCCTTGAATCCAACCGTGGCCAAACTCAGGGTGAAAAACGTCCTGGGTGGCGCGCCACCTAGGACGAAGCGATTCTTCGGAGGCCGCCGTGGGGGGAACGTCCGTCGGGGCGGACGATGTTCCTGGAAGGTAATCGCTGACGCCGGTCTCATAGTCCGTGTCGGGTTGTTTGCGCACGACCTCCCGGTCGAGCTCAGGAAACAGCACGTCCTGGCGGGCTTCTTCCAAGCCCGAGTAGCTCACCCCCACCAGCCTGATGGGCCCGAGCTCCTCCGGGTAGCGCGCCAGGCTTAGCGCCTTGGCCTCGAGAACCTTCAGATCGTCGGTCGCGTACGGCAAGGTGGCCGAGCGGGATTCGATGTGGAAATCCGCCATCCGCAGCTTCACCGTCACCGTGCGCGCACCGCGGCCGTCCTTGAGCAGGCGGGAATGCGCGCCCTGCGCCGCGCGGATTAGTGCCGCATCCACCTCCGCCGCCGTGCGCAGGTCCGTGGGGTAGGTGAACTCAGTGGAGATTTGTTTGGCAATCGCGCGCGGGGCAACCGGGCGCTCATCAATCCCTTGGGCGAGCTCCCACAGCTGCACGCCCACCACGTTCCCCAGTGAGATCTCGACTTCCTTGCGGCTCATCGCCGCCAGCTGGCCGATAGTCTCCACGCCGATAGCTGCGAGCTTCTGCTGGGTGACTGGGCCCGCTCCCCAAAGCTTGCCCACCGGCAGCGGGTGGATGAGCTCATCGAAGCGCTCCTGGGGCACGATAAAAGTCCCGTCCGGTTTGGCCTCCCCTGACGCAATCTTCGCGCTTTGCTTTCCTGCACCGGCGCCAATGGAGCTGGGAAGGCCCGTCTCGGCTCGAATCACTCGGCGCAGATTCTCCGACCACTCACGGACTTCGGTGGGCGTGGCTCCGGCGAGTGCGGCCGGTTCCATGAAGGCCTCGTCGATGGAGAGCTGTTCGATGACCCCCGCATGCTGCGCAATAATTCCAAATACCCGGCGCGAGGCCGCCACATACACCGCCCGGCGCGGCTGCACCACCACGGCTTTATAGCCCACGAGCTGCTGCGCGCGGAACATGGGCATTGCGGAATGAGCTCCATATGCGCGGGCTTCATAAGAGGCACCGGCGACGACGCCGCGTCCGCTCGTTCCACCCACCAACACAGGCCGGCCGCGCAAGGTAGGGCGGGTGAGCTGCTCCACCGACGCAAAGAACGCGTCCATGTCGATGTGAAGAACCCAGCGTTGCATGCCTTCAAGTCTAAAACACACATTCGCATCAGCAAGGCACCCCAACCGTGCCGTGAGAGAACTAGCTCTCACTTGCCCACCGCGTGATCAATGTCTCACGAATTGGCGTTTGCGCTAGACCGAGAGCACCGCATGCATGCATCATGTATACATGCAAAAAGACAAGGTACCCGCCGCGGAACGGGCCTACGATCACCTCAAGCGCCGCATCATCGATGACGACATCGATGACTCGGAGATGCTCTCCGAAGCCGCCCTTGCCGCCGAGCTGGGAATGAGTAGAACCCCGGTGCGCGAGGCTTTCCTCCGTTTGGAGGTGGAGGGCTTCTTGAAGCTCTACCCCAAGCGCGGTGCGCTGGTCGTACCGATTAGCCCCCGCGAAATCCGTGAGGTCTACGAGGCGCGCCTCCTCGTGGATGAGAACTCTGCCCGCCATATTTGCGGACTGTCCGCAGAGGAGCGCAGTCTCATCGCCGATGTCCTCGTCGCCACCATCGATGAGCAAAAGGCCGCCCTAGACGCTGGCGATCTGGGCACCTATACCCAACTGGATGCGAAGTTCCACCAAACCATCATGGACAACGGCGGCAACCGCCTCCTCGCCCACCTCGGCCACACCTTGCGCGAGCGCCAACACCGCTTTACCGCAACTGCCATCGGCCGCAGCGTCGAGAAGGCACGCGGCTTCGTGGCCCAGCACGCCTTGCTTGCCGACGCCCTCCGCACCGGCGACATCGACACCTACCTGACCGAACTCCATTCCCACCTCAACTCCTCAAGGAAGCAACTGTGACTGTCTCCGCGCATTCGAATCCTGCTGTCGAGGCGCCCGCTCCCCAACCCGACGCCCCCACAGACGCCGACACCACCGAAAGCACTGAAAGCGCTGCCTCTCCAGGCTTGCCTAGCCGCTCCGCCGAAGCGCCGCTGCCTAAGCACGCGTGGTTCCCCGTCGCCGGTTCGATGATCGCCGTGGCGTGGGGAGGAAACGAGTTCACCCCGCTGCTGGTGATGTACCGCGAGACCTCGAATTTCTCGCAGGTTACGGTCAATGGTCTCCTCGCCGCCTACGTGGTTGGCATCATCCCCGCGCTCCTTATCGGCGGCCCACTGTCCGATCTGCTCGGCCGCCGCCCCTTGTTGCTCCCCGCGGCACCACTGTCCTTGGTGGGATCTTTCTTGCTCTCCATCGCCCCCAACGAACCACTCATCATCGCGTTGGGACGCGTCTTGTGCGGTATGGCATTAGGCCTAGTCATGGCGGTGGGTTCAACGTGGATTACGGAGCTCATCACGAGCGCCGGCGGCGACCCAGCGTCCGGCGCTCGTAAGGCTTCGTTGTGTTTGACCGCCGGCTTCCTCGTCGGCGCGGGTATCGCTTCGGTGCTGGCCCAGTGGGGGCCATGGCCGACTCACACGGCCTATATCCTCCACATGCTGCTCACGCTGTTGACTGCCGTGTGGATCCTGCATACGCCTGAGACCCGCCAGCCCAGCCGAGGCGATGTCAAGACCACCATCCTAGAGCTCAGGGTGCGTGACATGCTAGAGATGCTCCACATCCCCGCCGCTGCGCACAAGCGTTTCCTGCGTGTCGTCGTGCCCGTGGCCCCCTGGGTCTTTGGCTGCGCGGGAGCGGCCTATGCGCTCCTTCCACAGCTGCTATCCGAATCCGCTGGGAACGCCCCCATCGCTTTCTCCGGTCTGATGACCGTCATCACCCTGGGCTGCGGCGTGGCCGTCCAGATGCTGGGCCGCCTGGTTGATACCCACAAGTCCGCGCGAGCCTCGGCCCTGTCGATGTTCGTCATCACCGTCGGCGCAATCCTCGGAGCGTTTGCCGCTCACTCACTGTCCCTGCCGCTCGGCATCGCGGCCGCCGCCACGATGGGCGCGGGATACGGTTTGGCGCTGGTGGCTGGATTATCCGAGGTCCAGCGCATCGCGGGCGAGCGAGAGCTCGCCGGCTTGACCGCCGTGTACTACTCCATTTCTTACACTGGCTTCTTCATCCCGATGGCCTTTAGCGCGCTTGCGCCCTACATCGGCTTCACGGCGTTGTTCAGCGTCGGCAGCTTCTTGGCGCTGGTGTGCCTCATCAACGTCATCCTTGCGTGGCGCGCACACCTGCCCGGCACCCGCCGCTAGCGCACACGCCCCGTCATCGCGGCCCCTCCGGGCCGCCCTGCGCCACCAGTGCGCAAATGCTCAAAGCTCCGCCTCCCACTCGAGGGAAGCGGAGCTTTTCGCTGCGGATTTAGGCCTTGGCCACGGTAGCCGTCACGCCCTTGAGGACATCATGGATGTTCTGTCCATCGCTTGGCTCGAGAGCCTGGGTCGTCACAGTGAAGTCGACAGCAAGCACCTCCGCCGCGATGTGCTCGCTGTGGCGATGAGCCCACTCTTCCTTCTCCGCCGGGACGGAGAGAACCACGGTGATGCGGTCAGTCACCACGAAATCCTCGGCCTTACGCGCATCCTGCAAACCGCGGATGACGTCCGCAGCCCAGCCCTCTGCCTCGAGCTCCTCCGTCACCTCGGTATCCACGGCGACAAGGCCATCGAGCCCTTCCACACGAGCCGTCGACTTCGCATTCGCCGCCTTGAGGCGCTCGGTGTACTCGTCCGGGGATAGGCGGATATCGCCGTCGACCACGACGTCCTCGCCCTCGCGCACGTAGTTGCCCGCCTTGAGGTTCTTGATGGCTCGCTGAACATCCTTGCCCAAGCGCGGACCGGCTACCTTGGCATTGCACACGACCTCGAAGGTGCCTACCGCGTCGACATCGTCGGTAAGCTCAACGTCCTTAACGTTGACCTCATCCCGGATGATGTCCTTGAAATCCGCCAGGCGCGCCGAATCCTTCATCGCCACCGTCAGCTTCGGCAGCGGCAGACGGTTGCGCAGCTTGTTGGACTTGCGCACCGAGGACGCCGCGGAGGCCACCGCACGGGTGGCATCCATGGCGGCCACGAGGGCATCGTCAGCCGGGTAATCCTCGGCCTTCGGGTAGGAAGCCAAATGCACGGAGCGCTCACCGGTCAGGCCACGGTAGATGACCTCAGCCACGTGCGGCAGCAGCGGCGCGACCACGCGGGAGACCGTCTCCAGGACCGTGTAGAGCGTGTTGAAGGCCTCCGGATGGGCTTCCTCGCCCTCCCAGAAACGGTCACGGGAGCGGCGCACGTACCAGTTGGTCAGCGCGTCCGCGAAGAGGCGGACCTCCTCCGTTGCCGAAGCAATATCGGTATTCGCCAGCGCGTCGTTGGTGTTCTTCACCAAGTCATGGGTCTTGGCCAAGATGTAGCGGTCCAGCACGTTGGTGGAGCTGACATCGAACTTTGCGTCCTGGGAGGCGTAGAGCTGCAGGAAGGTGTACGAGTTCCAGATCGGCAGGATGGCCTGGCGCACGCCCTCACGGATGCCCTGCTCCGTAACGATGAGGTTGCCGCCGCGCAAGATCGGCGAAGACATGAGGAACCAGCGCATCGCATCCGAGCCATCGCGGTCGAAGACCTCATTCACATTCGGATAGTTGCCCTTGGACTTCGACATCTTCAGGCCATCATTGCCCAACACGATGCCGTGGGCGACAACCTTCTTGAACGCCGGGCGGTCGAACAGGGCGGTGGACAACACGTGCAGGAGGTAGAACCAGCCGCGCGTTTGGCCGGAATACTCCACGATGAAGTCCGCCGGGGAATGCGTCTCAAACCATTCCTTGTTCTCAAACGGGTAGTGCTTCTGCGCGAACGGCATCGAGCCCGACTCAAACCAGCAATCCAGCACGTCCGGCACGCGGCGCATCGTGGACTTGCCCGTCGGATCATCCGGGTTCGGACGAGTCAGCTCATCGATGTACGGGCGGTGCAGGCTCGTCGGACGCACTCCGAAGTCACGCTCCAGCTCATCCAGCGAGCCATAGACATCGACGCGCGGGTACTCCGGGTTATCGGAGATCCACGCCGGGATCGGAGCGCCCCAGTAGCGGGTGCGGGAGATGTTCCAGTCGCGAGCGCCCTCCAGCCACTTGCCGAACTGACCGTCGCGGATGTGCTCCGGCAGCCACTCGATCTCATTGTGGTTGAGCTCGACCATGCGGTCACGGAACTCCGTCACCTTGACGAACCATGCAGGCAGCGCCATGTAGATGAGCGGCTCGCCGGAGCGCCAGGAGTGCGGGTAGGAGTGCTCGATGGTCACGTGGCGCACCACGCGGCCAGCGGCCTTGAGATCCTTGATGATGGCCTTGTTGGCGTCGAAGACGAGCTGGCCCTCATACGGCGGTACCTGGGAGGTGAACTTGCCGTCCTCATCCACCGGGATGACCAGGCCCACGCCGTACTTCTGGCAGGTGAGCATATCGTCCTCACCGAAGGCCGGGGCCTGGTGGACCACGCCCGTGCCGTCCTCAGTGGTGACGTAATCAGCCAGCAACACCTGGTACGCATTCTCCACGTCCGGGAAGAAATCGAAGATGGGCTCGTACTTGAAGCCCTCCAGCTCCGCGCCCTTGAACGTCTTGAGGACTTCCACCTCACCCAGCTCCTTCGCCAGGGTGCCGGTCAGTGCTTCAGCCATCACGAAGGTACGGCCAGCAAAGTCGCCCTCGGTGGCCTTGAACAGGACGTAATCAACCTCCGGGTGGACCGCCAGAGCCAGGTTGGACGGCAGGGTCCACGGGGTGGTGGTCCAGGCGAGGAAGGAGGCGTCGGCAAGCTCGGCGTTCTCCGCCAACGTCTTCTCCGCCGCACTTCCCTCCACGGCACCAGCCACCGGGAACGTCACCGTCAGGGTCGGGTCCTGACGCATCTTGTAGGAGTCATCCAGGCGGGTCTCCTGGTTCGACAGGGAGGTGTGCTCCGCCCAGGAATACGGCAAAACCCTAAAGCCCTGGTAGATCAGGCCTTTGTCATAGAGCTCCTTGAACGCCCACATGACGGACTCCATGTACTCCAAGTCCATGGTCTTGTAGCCGTTCTCGAAATCCACCCAACGAGCCTGGCGGTTGACATACTCTTCCCACTCATCGGTGTACTCGAGGACGGACTTGGCGCAGTACTCGTTGAACTTCTCCAGGCCCATCTCCTCGATCTGGCCCTTGTCCGTGATGCCGAGCTGCTTCTCTGCCTCCAGCTCCGCCGGCAGTCCGTGGGTATCCCAACCGAAGACGCGCGGGACGTGGTTGCCGGCCATGGTGCGGTAGCGCGGGACGATGTCCTTGACGTAACCGGTCAGCAGGTGGCCGTAGTGCGGCAGACCGTTGGCAAAGGGAGGGCCATCATAAAAGACATACTCGGGGCAGCCCTCTGTCTGCTTGAGGCTGGCTTTAAAGGTGTCGTCGGCCTTCCAGTACTTCTGGACTTCCTGCTCCATATCGGGGAAACGGGAAGACCCAGCAGTCATATCGACTTTGGGATAAACACTGCCGACGTTCGCGGGGTTATTACTCATCTAAAAATTCCTTCACTCGTTCGCTGTGACGGGGACGCGCCGTACGGCTCGCGGTACCACCCCGCTTGGGCGCCGAGGCGCCCCGCTTCGTTGATGTGAAGGAGATGACGGTCCCTACCCGCCCGGTTCTAATGATGCGACGCTCACGCGCCTCACGTTCTTCCGGAATGCTCCCCGGTGATAGCCGGCTCACTGCATATAGCTCCAAAGTATAACCGAGGGGTCAAGTTTTCACAGGCGCAGGTTCCCGTGAACCCCAAAATAGAAACGACAGTGCACAAAAGAGGTGTCTGAGAAACGGTTTTCCACAGGAACATTTTTCTAATGCGCGCAGCTCAGAAGGTGTTTTATGCTCCACAGATATGAACGCGCTACAGACTTTCCTCAACGCACTCGGGGCCGGCATCGATGTCATCGCCGAGTGCGAAGGCATGTCTGAAGCAGACCTCATCGCCGCCGGTTCCCCAGACAAAACTGCCGCGCAGTTGGTGCGGCTGCACACGAGCTTCTTTGGCAAGACCGCCATGACCAAGATGCAACGTGATGCAGTGAAGGCTGCGCGCCAGCGCGGCCACTCATTGCCCACCCTGGAAGTCATTGACCGCTATGCCCGCAAAGCCAAGACGCAGGCATTGGGCTGGAAGTTACGCCTGGAGCTGTGCCGGACCAGCGCCGATACCCTCGCGATGGAAACACTGGCGAAGAAGAAGCTCAAGGAGCACTCGGCCCCGCCCGCACCGAAGGAGGGCGTGACCATCTACCGTCGCCGCAATGCACCGTGGACGATGGCAATCACAGGCCCCGCGCAAATGATTGCAAAGCTTGGCGACGCCGTCGACCGCGAACGTCCCCTCGAATCCATCCGCGAAGCTTTCTTCAAAGGCGCCGCCCCGCGCCGCGGTTTGCAAACCAATATCTTGGTCCCGCTGGATGCAATGACGAAGATTCTCAACGGCGACGGCGAGGAAATCACGCTGCAGATGACCAACGGCGCAACGATGACCGGCGCGGAATACCTCAACAAGGTCCTAGCCGAAGAGATCGACCTCGATGGCGCGCTCGCGACTCTCTTCCACCCCTATCACGGGCCGGTCAATCTCTACTATGAGGAGCGCTCCGCCAGCATCAAGCAACGCATCATGGCCATGGCCGAGTTCCCGGTCTGTGCTTGGGGCTCCTGCATGAAGCCCGCCGATGAATGCCAAGTTCACCATCTCATCGCGTGGAAGAACGGCGGGTATACCAACCAGGAAAACCTGGTGATGCTGTGCCCGTATCACAATGGCGTGAACCAGGACGATCCGAACGCGCCACCGGGACGCGGCCGCATGGCCCGGGTCAACGGAACGGCCATGAGGACGTACGGTCCCCTCCCGCCGCCCACGCCTCTGCAAGCGCCTCCCGGGCTATTCGACGCCCTGGAAAGAGACGACTAGGAGCGACACAACTAGGAGTCTTCGCAAAAGCCCTCCACCCAGAATTACTGCTGGGGCGAGGGCTACTCGTCGTGCTTGCGGCGCAGTTTAATCACGGTATCTGCGATAAACAGAACAATGCCTACCCCGGCAGAAGCAAAGAGCAGGTACAGAGACCACTCAGCGGCGGAGAGGATGTAATTCACGAACGCCAAGAAAGCCACAAAGGCCAAAAGCAATGCACCAATAAGCATGCGCGCTCTCCTTCCCCGTCACTGCCTGAAAAATCAATACCTACTGAGAATACATACCCACAGAAAAGAATAACGGCGCCCCCGCAGGGACGCCGCTGATTCAGTGATTAATTGTTGGACTTGCCGGCTTCACCGTTGGGAGCAGCGGTGCCGCGGGACTCCAGCTCCTCAAGCTGAGACTGCAGCAGCGTCTTGAGGCGAGTACGGTACTCGCGCTCGAAGGTGCGCAGCTCGGAGATGCGAGCCTCCAGAGCGGTCTGCTGCTGCTTGACCGTGTTCATGACCTCGGTGTGCTTCTTCTCGGCATCGGCCTGCAGCGCAGCTGCCTTCTCCTCTGCCTGGCGAATCTGCGCCTCGGCGCGGGACGTAGCGTCGGACTCAGTCTGCTTTGCCTTGTTCTCAGCGTCCGCCACCAGCTTCTTGGAGCGGGTATCGGCCTCCTGCAGCTGAGCTTCGTAGCGCTTCTGGGCGTCCGCGAGCTGGGCCTTGGAGTGGGAGTCAGCGTCGGCAAGCTGCTTCTCTGCCGCCGTGCGGGCCTCAGCCAGCATGGACTCGGAATCAGCCTTGGCCTCGCTGGTGAGACGGTCCGCCATCTCCTGAGCCAAGCCCAGCACGCGGGCTGCCTGCATGTGGGTATCCGGGGTAGCCAGGCCCTGTGCATTGGACTGGGCGGCGCCCGCACCAGCCACGGCAGCGGCGGAAGAGGCGGTGGTGGAGGCTGCGGAGTTCTTCTTTGCGGACTCCAGCTCCTTCTTCGTGTTCGCCAGTTCCTTCTTGGAAGCCTCGAGCTCGCGCTTGGCGGCGGCAGCTTCCTCGCGAGCTGCCTTGAGCTCGGCGGAGTTGTCCTTTACCTGAGCAGCCGGCGCCTGGGAAGACTGTGCCTGAGCAGCCTTTGCCTGCTCCTGCGCACGCTTCGTCTCTTCCTTGGCCTTGGCAATCTCATTCTTGGAGTCAGCCAGCTTTGCCTCGTACTCGGCGCGAAGCTTGGATTCAACTTCCTTGCGCACAGCGGCCTCGTCGACCTTAGCGGCAGTAGCGCCGCCAGCGGCGCCGGCCGAAGTCTGAGACTTCAGTTCCTCAACCTGGGCGTGGAGATCATCGTTCTCGTCCTGCAGCTGAGCAAGAGCATCCTCAACGAGATCGAGGAACTGATCTACCTCGTCCTCGTTGTAGCCACGCTTGCCAATTGGCGGCTTGCTGAAAGCGACGTTGTGTACATCAGCGGGTGACAGTGGCATTGACTTCTCTTCCCCTTACGAATCGGTCAAACCTCTAGAGGTTCCAGAGGCCGGGTACATATGCGGTTAATAATACGGATTTTGCTAACTCATTGTATCCGAATCAACACATTATCTAACGCTGGCACGAGTCTCAACGTTAACAGGAGGGTTTAATACACCCGTTAGTTACACAGCAAGTCCGGTGGGGCCGAAAAACAGCCACGAAATAAGTTGCGAAAGAATGGACAAAAGCAAGAACAAAACAATGATGGAAACGTCGAGCGCAACGCCGCCCAACTGCAGCGGAGGAATCACCTTTCGCAGCGCTTTGACCGGCGGGTCAGTGACCACGAAAAGCACCTCTGCAACCATCATGAACCAGCGGGGTGGATTGAATTGGCGCGAAAAAGATTGAATCATTTCGATGACGATTCGCGCTAACAAAATCCACGAGTAAAGACTCACGGCAACGAGGAGAATTGAACCTAAAGCATTCACAGTGCCCGAGCCTATCCGAACCACCCCCGCTAACGGTATTCCCCTGCCCTCCGGTTCGCGCTCGGCGAACATGAACGGCTAATCGTCGGCTGAACTATCCCCGTACTCACTACGCCGCCGGTTTCATCAATGCGAAACCGCCCCACCACTTTCCCCTCCCCTTAGCCAACACGGGAGAAAAGAAATCGATGGGGCGGTAGAACGCGACGTACTTAGCGCAGGTGAGCTGCGCGCTCCAGCTCAACAGTGGAGATATCGGCGCCCTTCGGCACGATGGCAAAAACCTTACGGCTGGTGTCCACGCCCTTGGTCAGGTTCTTCATGCGGCCTTCCAGCGCAAAGCAGAGGCCAGCGGCAAAGTCAACGAAGCGCTTTGCGGAGCCACGGTCAGCGTCAGTGAGCTCGAAGACCACTGCGTCACCGTCACGGAAAGGGCCACCGACCTTCGCTGCATCGTCAAAGGAGACGAGCGACAGCGCCACGATAGTCGGGACAAATTCCTCTTCCGGCTTCTCGTAGGAAGGTGCGTATGCCGGAGCGCTGTAGCTGCGCTCGTCAGCGTAGTAAGCATCGTCGGTGTCCATGTCCATCGGGCCCAGCCCGAAGAACTCTTTAGTCCTATCAATCAGTGACATTCTGGGTCTCCCTCTGACCTAGTGTGTGCTGTTCATTTGCTGTCTTGTAATGCACTTTTGCAATGTCAATTAACCTAGCGGGCGCGCTCCCATGATTCCGGTTCCGACACGCACGATATCCGTTCCAGATGCAATCGCCGCTTCCAAATCTGCGCTCATCCCGGCAGACATTTTTAAAGCCCGTCCGAGCTTGGCCGCGACCTCGTCGGTCAGCGCCCTTACCCGAGCGAATACCTCCGCAGGCTCGCTCTCCAGCGGAGGAACCACCATGAATCCCTGCAGCTGCACATTCTCCAGCTCTTCAACGACATCCACCAGAGCGGGGACGCCCTCCAACGGACATCCGCCGCGTGCGGTATCGCCATCGGCGGAAACCTGAATAAATGCCGGAAGGGTGTCCTCGCGTTGCCCGCGTTCTTGTGCAAGCGCCACTCCTCGGTCCAGCGCCCGGGCAAGCTTCTCTGAGTCAAGGGAGTGCACGCTGTGCGCCCAGCGGGCGACGTGGTTCGCCTTTTTGGTTTGAATCTGGCCGATCATGTGGAAGCGAATCTCGGGCAGCGCCTCTGCTTTGGCGCGCGCCTCCTGCTCACGGTTTTCTGCTACATCCGTAATACCCAGCTCCCCCAGCAGCGCTATGTCCTCTGTCGGGTGAAATTTCGTCACCGGCAGCAGCTGTGGCACGGGACGGTCATACGTGGCGGCGAAGCCTCGAATCTCAGCGCGGGTGCGCTCCAAACCGGCCCGTAGTTCTTCGCGACGCTCAGCGGGGTCCTTGCTAGTCATTTAATCCTCCAACCAAATCACACCGGATTGACGCCCGGTGACGCCCTCGCGGCGATAAGAAAAGAATTCAGTGTCTTCGATCGTGCAGCGCGGATCCGACTCAATGGCCGTAACTCCCATCCCCATCAGCTGGCGAATCAGGCCGGCGCGCACGTCAACTCCCCACGTACCAGACGAGGTGCGAGTCTTGGAGCCGGGCAGGTGCTTCTCGACGTCTTCCGCCATCTCCTCCGGCACCTCATAGTTGCGTCCAGAAGCAGCAGGCCCCATAAGTACCTGGATCGACGCGGGAGTCGCCCCCAGCTCAACCATTGCGTTCACGGTGTTCCGGACGATTCCGTTGCGCGCGCCTAGGCGTCCGGCGTGGGCGGCGGCGATGACGCCCGCGGAGACGTCGACAAGCAGCACCGGTGTGCAATCAGCAACGAGCACGCCTAGCCCCAAGCGCTTTTCGGTGGTTACTACGGCATCGGTGGCGGGGACGGGTTCGCGGACACCGCGGCGTTCGGCCCCCACCACCGTGACCGTGTTGGTGTGGAGCTGTTCCATCCACACGATGTCCTCTAGACCCGTGGCGCGGAGAAGCCGCTCACGGTTGGCGGTCACGGCCTCGGGCTCATCACCAACGTGATCGCCCAAGTTGAAAGAGTTATAAGGGGACGACGACGCCCCGCCGGCACGGCTGGTGAAAACCATGCGGACGGGGCGTTGTGCTACGTGTGCTTCCTCGTTTACTGGCATGCACTCCAGAGTAGCGGGCTGGGACTAACGCATGAAGGACGGCACGTCGAGATCGTCGTCGCCATCATCATCGAAGTCGCGGCCACGGCGCTCAGCGGGGCGCGAGAGGCGGTACTCGTCATCGGCGCCGCGGCGGTACTCCTCACCGCGGAAGCGATCCGAGGTAGTAAACAGTCCGCTGGACGGGGCCGGCTCGGCCGGCTGCTCGCGCTCGTAGGAGTGGCGCGGGGTGTACTCTTCGCGCTCGATACGCTGGGCGTCGACACGCTGCGGCTCGGCGCGGGTGTAGTCCTCACGCGGGGCCTCGGCGCGGGATGCGGCGGGGCTTTCCGCCTGTGCCTCGGCGCGGTTCTCAAAGAGGGAACCCGGGCGGGCAGCCGGGGTGGCCTGCTGGCTCTGCGGTGCAGCCTGACCGGGCTGCGCCGGCTGCGTAGTCATGTTGGCCTGTGCGTCGAAGCCGGTGGCGATGATAGTGACGCGAACCTCATCACCGAGGTTATCATCGATGATGGTGCCGAAGATGATGTTGGCGTCTTCGTCGGCGCGCTCCTCCACCATGGAGGCGGCTGCGTTGACCTCGTGGAGGCCCAGGTCGGAGCCACCAGCGATGGACAGTAGAACGCCCTTGGCGCCTTCCATGGTCGACTCCAACAGCGGGGAGTTGATGGCCTGCTCGGCGGCGTTGAGCGCGCGGTTGTCCCCACGAGCGAAGCCGATACCCATGAGGGCGGAGCCGGCATCGGACATAACGGAGCGAACGTCCGCAAAGTCGACGTTGATCATGCCAGGAATGGTGATGAGGTTGGTAATACCCTGAACACCATTGTGCAGAACTTCATCGGCGGCGCGGAAGGCCTCGACGATGGACAGCTCCTCGCCGCCCAGCTGCATGAGGCGGTCATTCGGAATAACGATGAGGGTATCGCAGACCTCGCGCAGCTCTTCGATGCCAGCCATGGCCTGACGGGTACGGCGCGCGCCCTCAAACTTGAATGGGCGGGTAACGACGCCAACGGTCAGCGCACCCATCTTCTTCGCGATGGACGCCACGACGGGGGCCGCGCCGGTGCCGGTTCCGCCGCCCTCGCCGGCCGTCACGAAGACCATATCGGAGCCTTGGAGGGCGTCTTCGATTTCGGTCTTGTGATCCTCCGCGGAGGTCTTGCCCACCTCCGGGTTGGCGCCGGCGCCGAGGCCGCGGGTGGCCTCGCGGCCGATGTCGAGCTTGGTGTCCGCATCGGAGAAAATCAGCGCCTGGGAATCGGTGTTGATGGCGACGAACTGGACTCCCTTGAGCCCTTCTTCGATCATGCGGTTGACAGCGTTGACACCGCCGCCGCCGACGCCGACGACCTTGATGTCCGCGAGGTTGTTGCTAGATGAGATCATACGAGGGTCTCTTGCCTTTCGAATAAGCTTTTAATGTAAACGAGGAGGCGCCTCTTTTCGCGAGAGGCGGTTACATCCATCTTTAACGACAACGGGGTAATTTCGGCGCACATTTTGCCGCGTGTCGGTACCCTCAACCTCTACTTTAGGGTTGCTGACATGCGGTTTTCTTAACAAGCGCCACACCCGTCCCACTCGCGACGGACCTAGCGGCGAGTCACCAGCGTCGGGTTGGAAATGTTCCAGGAATCACCCTCGAGTTTGAGCACATCCTCGAAAGCGATCGCCTTGTTCTTGTTGTCCTCCGAGGCACCCCAAAAGATGGTCTTGTTGTCCTTGGTTCGGAACGTCAGCGAGTACCTATCCTTGACCTCGAGGGCCGATACCTTTTCCCGGATTGGAGCGGGAAGGGCCGCTACGGCATCGACGGCCGCTTGCATTTCCGGGGAACCGGAGTCGGTGTGCCCGGTGACTTCCACGGCTTCGGGCGGCGCCTCGGCTTCCACGAATTCCTTGCCGTGGTTATCCACTAGAACGGTGCTGTCACCGTCGCGCACGAAAGCCACTGCCTCATGCTCGACGATTTCAATGTGCACCGTCGAGGGAAAAGCCCGCGACACCGTTGCGCTTTCCACCCAGGGGATCTCCGCCACGCCCTGCGCGGCCTCGCGAGCGTCCAGGCGCGCAAGGTTCGCGCCCTTAGGCACGCCACTGGCCTGTTCCACATCCTCAGCCGTGACATGGTCATTTCCCGCTACCTCGAAGGACTTCACCGTGAGGATCGGGAAAAGCCACACCGCTGCGGCAGCGATCACCGCTACGAGAAGGACCGCGCCCACCACGAGCGCCCCAGCCTTTTTAGACATTCGGTTCCTTCGGCTCCTCCGCCTCGTCCTTATTCCCCAGCTCGGACAGAATCTCGCCAGCCACGTAGGTAATCGTGCCCGCGCCGATGGTCAGGACGATATCGCCGGGCTGTGCCAAGGAGATGACGTCGCTGGCGGCTTCGGAGAAATCGGGCTCGAAGATAACCGGCATGTCTTCCGGCATCTTGTCGGTGATGATGCGGGAAGTAATGCCCTCAACCGGTTGCTCGCGAGCGCCGTAGATGTCGAGGACGACGGCGGCGTCGGCAAGCGCCAGCGCCTGGGCAAATTCGGCGTCGAACTTCATGGTCCGGGAGTACAGGTGTGGCTGGAAGCAGGCGATGACGCGCGCGCCCTCGCCCTCCGCATCCGCCTTTGCGCGGGCCGCACCGAGAACTGCGGAAACCTCCGTGGGGTGGTGCGCATAATCGTCGAAGACGCGGATGCCGCGCTCGCTTCCGCGGTACTCAAAGCGCCGACGCACGCCCGTAAAGTCGGTCAAGCCCGCGGCGAGCTCCGCTGGATCCCCGCCAGCGAGCGCACCGGCCAACAGGGCAGCAGCCGAATTGAGCACCATGTGGTGGCCGGGAACATGCAGGTCATAGCTCAGCTCCTGCGGTGCCTGGCCCGGCAGGGTCAGGCGAACGCGGACGTGCGCGCCGACGGCAGAGACTGTCTCCTCCAGAACCTCAGCCGCGAGGGGCAGAGAAGAAGCAGCGTCTACCTCACCCCGCGCGCCATAGCCCAGCACCTGAATACCGCGCTCAGCGGCACGCTCGCCGGTGGCGGCCGCCTGCGCATCCTCGAGGCAGACGACAAGGTAGCCGCCGTCGACGACGCGGTCGGCGAAGTCATCGAAGACCTGGTAGTAGCTCTCCGCGGTGCCGAAATAATCGAGGTGATCGGGCTCGATGTTCGTAATCACGGCCACGGATGGGCTGTAGCGCAAGAGCGAAGCATCGGACTCATCGGCCTCCGCCACGAAGGCATCGCCCGTACCGCCGTGTGCGTTCGTACCAGCACGGTTCAGCTGTCCACCGATAGCGAAGGAAGGATCCAGCCCCGCCTGTTGGAGCGCGGATACCGCCATGGACGTGGTCGAGGTCTTTCCATGGGTTCCGGCAAGCAGCACCTGGCGGTGGCCTTCCATCAACTCGGCCAATAGATCGGAACGGCGAATAACCGGAATACCGGCGGCGCGCGCGGCAGCGAGCTCAGGATTATCCTGCGGGATGGCGGCGAAGGAAGTCACGACAACCGTCGGCTTATCGCCGGCCATTTCAAGGTTCTCGGCCGCATGCCCAATGGCAATGTGCGCGCCCATTGTGCGGAGGACGTCAACAGCCGTCGATTTCTTAACGTCCGAGCCGGTGACGACCGCACCCCGGCTGACCAGGATGCGCGCGAGACCGGACATGCCGGAGCCTCCGATACCGACAAAGTGAACGCGGGACAGGTCCGTGGTGGAGGGGGTGTCAGTCATAGTGAAAAAATCCTTCTTTAATAAACCTGTACTGTGCGCCTAATCGCGGACGCCGGCGGCGACGCGTTGCGCGATGCGGTCAGCGATGACAGCCGCAACGTCGCCGGCCTCGCTGGCATCGGCAGCGGCACGCATGGCTGCCAGGGCCTCGGGGTGGTCAAGAATAGCGCGAACTTCTCTGATAAGGCGCTCCGAGGTCAACTCGGCGTCCGGAATCTGGACCGCGGCCCCCGCCTCCACCAATGCCCGCGAGTTCAGCGCTTGCTCGCCATTGCCGTGCGGCAGCGGCACGTAGAGCGCGGGTAGACCGGCGGCGGAAACCTCGGCCACGGTCATTGCACCGGAGCGGCACACCATGAGGTCAGCAACCGCGAGCGCGCCAGCCATGTCATCGATATAAGGCACCGCCGTGTAGTGTTCGCGCCCAGCCTGCGCCTCGTTCTTCTTGCCATAAGCATGCAGCACTTGAAAATCCCGGCACAGGTCTTCGAGTGCGCCGGCCACGGCAGTGTTGATGCTCACCGCGCCCTGCGAACCGCCGGTCACCACGATGGTCGGGCGATGTGCGTCCAGGTTCCAGTTCTGGCGAGCAGCTGCCGCCTTTGCGCCGTCGGGGTCCTCCCCCATGCCCGGCCGCACGGGGATGCCCAAGACATCCCCGGGCATCCCGGAACCTTGTTGCGCGTTAATGCCCGTGCCGCCCAAACGCACGCCCAACTTGTTTGCCATGCCGGCCAGGGCATTGGTTTCGAGAACGAAGAACGGGATGCCTAAGGACTTGGCCGCCAAATAGGCCGGGGCGGCGACATAGCCGCCGGTTCCAAACACAACGTTGGCCCCAACGTCTTTGAGTACCGCGCGGGTTTCGCGCACGGACGTGAGGATGCGCCAAGGCAGCTTCACAGCGTCAGCGTTGATCTTGCGCGGGACCGGGACGGGGGTAATCATGCGCAAATCGACTCCGCGCGCCGGCACAATATCGCGCTCCAATCCGCGTGGGGTTCCCAATGCGGTCACCCGCGCGCCGTGGCGTAAGCGCAGCTCCTCCCCCACCGCGAGCGCGGGTTCAATGTGACCGGCAGTGCCGCCACCTGCGATAACGACGGAAATCGGCGTGTCATTCATGCTCTACACGCTACCAGCGCGGCCCCGCCCTACCGACGCTCGCCGCGCCGACGCTCTCGGCGGTACTCCCGCCGCTGCTCCTCACGCGGTGCCTGCGCACGCGGCGGGCGCCCCGTCACAGCGCGTCCAAACCTTTCCTCGCGGCTGCGCTCCACCTGTCGTTGGGAGTGCTCGCGGCGCATGCGCTGAGGGTGCCTGCCCTCCGCGCGTTCGCGCGGGGCTCGGTGGGCTCCGCCGCGGCGCTCATTGGGCGGCGTCGGCTCGGGGATGAAGAAGATGCGGTCGAAGAGCGGGCGGCCGAAGTTCTGCATCGCGGACACTTGGAGCGGCTCATGGCGCGCCACGTTGCACAGCAGACCCATCGAACCGATCGTAATCACCGCAGCCGTACCGCCCGCGGAAATCATCGGCAGCTGAATACCCGTCACCGGCAGCACGCCGATGACGTAGCCAATGTTGATGAATGCCTGCACGACAACACCGACCGCCAACGTGGCGGCCAGCAGGGACTGGAACTGATCCTGCGCGCGGGTTGCGGTACGCAACCCAAAATAGCCCAGCACGGCAAAAAGCCCGATGACCATGGCACCGCCCCATAGACCTAGTTCCTCGCCAATGATGGCGAAGACGAAGTCATTCTTCGCTTCTGGGAGGTAGAACCACTTAGCGCGCGATTGGCCGAGGCCCACGCCCCAAAAGCCGCCGTCGGCAAGCGAAAGGAAGCCCTGGTAAGCCTGGAAACCTGTACCTTGCGTGTCCTCAATGTTTCCGCGCAAGGCATCGAAGTAGGTGTGGAAGCGGTGCGAGCGGAAGCCACCGGCTAGGAAAACGGTGATCATGCCGATAGCGCCGAAGACGCCGACGACGGTAGGAACGCGCCAATCCACGCCTGCGAAAACCAGGGTAAAGACAACGATGAGGGCAAAGGATACGCCCATGCCCAAGTCACCCTGAGCAACGATAAGCACGAACATGATGCCGGCGATGATGGAGTACATCATGAATGGATCCGTCAGGCGCATCGAGCGATGCGTCTTATCCGCCAGCGCCGAGGCACCGTACATGCCCACAGCCACACGTGCGAACTCTGAAGGCTGGAAGGCCACGCCCCCCGGCAGCATGATCCATGACTGCGAACCGACCTCCGCGCGGCCAGTACCGATCCCGGGAACGAGGACGAGGATGAGAAGCAGGATGGACAGCCCCAAGAACCAGGGCACGAGCGCCCGCAGCGTGCGTGGTGACATGCGCAGGCCAATCCAGAACACAATGAGGCCGGCGACGACGAGCACGCACTGGCGCAGGGCGGCTGACCACGGGCTATCGCTTTCTGAAAGGGACGTCGCCATCGACGAGGAAAAGGCCATGAGCACGCCAATGCCAATGAGTGAAAAGATGGCAATACGCAGCACCAAGTAATCGAGCCCGGGATAAGCGCGCAGGCGCTCACGGAGATCACGCAGGTGGTGTCCCAGCGTGCGTGGTGGCTTCTGGGTGCTGGTGGCAGTCACGGCTTCTGGGTGCTCCTAGCTAGCGGGCGAGACGGCGGGCAGCGGCGGCAAAGATGTCGCCGCGCTGGCTCATTCCGGTGTACATGTCCAACGATGCCGCAGCGGGCGCCAAAAGTACGGTATCGCCGGCCTCGGCGTGTTGCACGGCGGCGGCAACTGCCTGCTCCATTGCTGCTTCTGGGTCGTGGCTATCCACGATCACGACGGGGACGTGCGGCGCTTCCTTTGCTAGGGCTTGCGCAAGCACATGCTTGTCGACGCCCACCAGAACCGCCGCCTTCAACCGCGCCGCGTGGGTGCGCAGTAGGTCCGAAACGTCGGCGCCTTTGAGCTGACCGCCGGCGACCCACACCACGGAGTCGAGACCACGCATGGCTACCTCCGCGGCGTGCGGGTTCGTGGCCTTTGAATTATCGATATAGGTCACGCCAGAGTGGCGGTGAACGACCTCTCCGCGGTGCCCCGCCACCACATAGGAGGCGAGGCCTTCGGCGATGGACTCGGGGCGCGCGCCGGCGAGAGCGGCAACTGCAGACGCAGCGGCAGCGTCCAGCACCCCGGCTAAGCCGGCGGGCTGGATGGTGGTGACGTCCTCGACAACGGCGGCCTTCATCCCAGCGACCTCATTCACCACGAGGCCGCCGGCGCTAACTCCCACCTCACCCGCAGCGGGCTCGGCGTGGCTAAAGGCAGTCGCTGCCGGAATCGAGGAGGCGAGAGCTATAACGTGCTCGTCATCTTTGCCGTAAACGGCATGCTGGCCGCGCAGGATCTTGGCTTTGTCGGCGGCGTAGGCATCGAAGGAACCATGCCAATCCAGGTGATCATCGGCGAGGTTGAGCAGCGCTCCCACCTCCGGGCGCAGCTGGGAGGACCAGTGCAGTTGGAAAGAGGACAGCTCCGCCACGAGGATGTCCACGCGGGGATCGGCGGCCAGGGCATCAAAGGACGAGACGCCGATATTGCCTACCGCTTGTGCGCGCTGGCCGGAGCGTTGCTCGTCGGCAGCCATGATGGCGGCGAGCATGCCGGTCGTCGTGGTCTTGCCATTCGTACCGGTTATCGCGAGCCAGCGGCGAGGGGCGCCGAAGACTTCTGCGCGGTCGAGGCGGTAAGCCAGCTCAACATCACCGATGACCTCAAGTCCTTGGGAAGCGGCCGCGACGAGCAACGGCGAGTCGGGGCGCCATCCTGGTGAGGTCACGACAAGCGAGTACTCCGAAAGGTCGGCCGCAGCCGTGTCTACGGCAGCGACGCCCAGCTCGGAGGCGATGCGGTTGCGGGATTCCGCATTGCCGTCAGCCACCGTGAGGTCCACGCCTAAGCTGGCCAAGACCGCCGCGCAACCGCGACCAGATACGCCTGCGCCGGCGATAAGGACACGGCCGGAAAGGAATTCTGGACGCGTCATGCTCCAACTCCAATGCCCGCAGCAGTCAGCCAATCACCGTAGAAGATGGCGACGCCGGCCATCGCCGCCATGGCGGCCAGCAACCAGAAGCGGACGACGACGGCCGTTTCCGCCCAGCCACCGTTCTCGAAGTGGTGGTGGATCGGAGCCATACGGAAGAAACGCTTGCCGGTGGAGTGGAAGACCACGATTTGGATGACAACGGACACCGTCTCGATGACGAAGAGCGCGCCGATGATGATCATAAGCAGCTCGGTGCGGCTGGTGACGGAGATGCCGGCGACCAGACCACCCAGCGCCAGGGAGCCAGTGTCTCCCATGAAGATCTTTGCCGGAGCGGCGTTCCACCACAGGAACCCGAGGCAGCCGCCCAAGCCCGCAGCCGCGAGCACGGCCAGATCGAGGGGATCGCGCACTTGATAGCAGCCGGCGGCGAAGTTGGTGGCGCAGGAGTACCGGAATTGCCAGAAAGTCATCAGCGAGTAGGAGCCCATGACGATGGCCGTGACACCGGCCGCAAGCCCGTCGAGCCCATCGGTAAGGTTGACGGCATTCGACCACGCCGCGATAAGGATGTACATGAAGATCAAGAACACGATGGTTCCGATCACGGTGCCGCCGACGGCGAGGTCAAAAGTCTTCAGGTCACGGATAAAGGACAGCTTCGTGGAGCCGGGGGTCAGGCCATCATCATTGGGGAAGCGCAGAACAAAGAAGCCGAAGAGCAGCGCCAGCACGAGCTGGCTGACGAGCTTTGCGGTCTTGTTGAGGCCGAGATTGCGGTGCCGGAAGAGCTTGATGAAGTCATCCGCAAACCCCACTGCACCAAGTCCCAGCGTCAATCCGAGGACAAGCAGACCCGACGCCGTGAAGCCCTCATGCCCCGTCAGGAGCCCGTAGATGCTGGCAACGAGATAGGCCACAAGAATGCCGGCCAGGATGGCTAGTCCACCCATCGTCGGCGTACCACGCTTGCGCAGGTGGGACTTGGGACCGTCTTCGCGGATCTCCTGTCCGCGGCCAGTGTCGGAAAAGTACCGGATAAGAACCGGGGTGGTAAAGATCGCCACGAGGAAGCTAACCGCACCAGCGATGATGATCTGAGTCACGAGCTTGAAGTCCTTTCTAGCGGCTAGCTGTTGTTCAGCTGTTCCGCGACCAACCAAAGACGTTGGGCATTGGAGGCCTTAATCAAGACCACGTCCTTAACGCTACGGCTAGCCCAATCATCGACCCCTGCCGGGGCCACGCGCAGAATGCCGTCGACAGCCTTTGCAGCCGCCGCGGCATCGGCGCACACCACTGTATTTATACCCTGCTGCATGGCAGCCTTAGCCATTGCCCGGCAGTTGGGATTCTCCCCTACTGCTACTAAGTGCTCCACGTGGTACTTGGCCAAAATCTCACCGAGCTGGCGGTGCGATTTTTCCGCATCGCCGCCGAGTTCTCCCATCTCTCCCAGCACCGCGATGGCACGAGCATCGGGGCGCGCGGCGGCGGTATAGGCCAAGGCGGCGATCGCCGCGCGCATCGAATCCGGGTTAGCGTTATAGGAGTCATCGATGACAGTGACGCCGTCGCGGCGTGTGCGCACGTCCATGCGGTGCTCGGAGGCGAGACGATGCCCAGACAGGGCAGCAGCCACGGTGGCAGCCGATACCCCGAGCTCGATCGCTGCGGCCGCGGCAGCAAGCGCGTTGGATACCTGGTGGGAGCCAAAGACCTGCAGCTTCACGGCAACGGGCTCCGCATCCGGGCTATGCAAGGTAAAGGAGGGACGGGCGACGTCATCGAGTTCGATATCGGTGGCGTAATACTGCGCTGCCGGTGCGCCTCCGCGGCGGTTTTCCGTGGAGTAGTACACCACCTTGGCCGCCGTGCGGGGAGCCATCGCAGCGACGAAAGGATCATCAGCGTTGAGGACGGCCACGCCGCCGTCGACAGCCTTCGGCAGTGCTTCTACGAGTTCTCCTTTGGCCTTCGCGATGTTTTCACGCGACCCAAACTCACCAAGGTGTGCTGTGCCGACGTTGAGAACAACGCCGACGCGCGGCGCGGTGATGTTGGTCAGGTGCCGGATGTGTCCAATGCCGCGGGCCGACATCTCCGCCACAAGGTAGCGCGTGTGCTCATCGCAGCGCAGGGCCGTATAGGGCAACCCAATTTCATTGTTAAAGGAGCCTGGCGGGGCAACGGTCTCCCCCACCTCACGGAAGATAGTGGCTATGAGGTCTTTGGTGGACGTCTTTCCCGCCGAACCAGTAACGCCCACAATGGTGAGCTCCTGTTCGGCTGCAAGCCGCTGGGTTACTGCTCGGGCGAGCGCGGAGAGTGCTTCAACGACGGCCGCGGCGGAGCCATCGGCATCATTGGCATAGATGTCCGCATTGGCACCGTCGCCTTCGATGCGCCCGTGCGGCTCGACGACGATGGCCGGAACGCCCACCGGGCGCGCCGCCAAAACAGCCGCGGCCCCTTTGTCAATCGCGGTATTGGCAAAGTCGTGCCCATCTACCCGAGCGCCGGGCAGCGCCACAAAGAGACCGCCCGGGGTGACCTTACGAGAATCGAATTCGACGAACCCAGTCACTCGGGTATCTGGATCGTTGACATTATCCAGGCGGCCGCCCGTGATCTGAGCGATCTCAGCGAGGCTTAACGCAATCATGCTTGCTCCTTGGATTCTTCGTTACTCAGGGTAGTCGCAGTGGCCATGGCATCAAGGGCGCGAGCCATCTCCTCGCGGTCATCGAAGTGATGAACGGTATCGCCAATCAACTGTCCTACCTCATGGCCCTTGCCGACGACGATGACAGCATCACCCGGCTGCGCCCACGTCACGACCTCATCGATGGCCTCGGCGCGGGAGCCAACTTCTCGAATATCGGCCGACGGGTTCGCCTCGCGGGCTCCCGCCAGCACGGCAGCGCGGATGGCGGCCGGGTCTTCGGTTCGGGGATTGTCGTCGGTGACGACAACAAGGTCGGCGCCATTCGCGGCCGCCGCGCCCATAAGCGGGCGCTTGGAAGAGTCACGGTCGCCACCTGCGCCAACGACGATGCCGATGCGGCCCGCGCTGCCGTCCAACTGCGTACGCAGGGTGTCCAGCACAGCCGCGATTGCAGCCGGCTTGTGTGCGTAGTCAACCACGGCGACAAAGTCTTGGCCGCGGTCGATGCGCTCCATGCGGCCTGGGACCGCCACCTTTTCGACTCCTTCGAGGAAAACTCGTGGCTCGACTCCCACAGCGGCGGCCATTCCCGTCGCGAGTGCCGCATTGGCAATGTTGAAGGTGCCCGGCATGGGCAGGCGGAATTCATAAGTACCGGCCTGCTCACCAGAGGCGACCTTGAGTTCCACCTGCTGTGCACCGGTGACCTCGGTGCGCAGCTGGCGGCCAGTGATATCAGCCTCGCGAGCCTCCGAACCCGTCGACACCTGAATCACCGGGCGTGCAGCTGCCCGCTGCGCCATGCGACGCCCCCATTCGTCATCGATGCAAATCACTGAACGGTCGGCGGCTTGGGGGCCGTCGAAAAGCATGGCCTTGGCCTCGAAATAGTCCTCCATTGTCGGGTGGAAGTCCAGGTGGTCCTGGCTCAGGTTGGTAAATCCGCCCACGTTGAAGTGTGTGCCTTGAACTCGCCCCAAGGAAAGCGCGTGGGAGGACACCTCCATCACGACGTGCGTGACACCCTCGGAAACCATTCGCGCAAAAAGCTCTTGCAAGGTCGGCGCCTCCGGAGTGGTCAGGGAGGTCGGGACCGGCTCGCGGTTGATGCGAGTGCCCGTCGTGCCGATGAGGCCGACCGAATAGCCCGCATGCAACAGCCCCGCCTCAAGGAGGTAACTCGTCGTAGTTTTACCGGAGGTGCCTGTCACGCCGAGGATGGTGAGCTTCTGCGTGGGATGACCATAAATCTCGGCAGAGACGGTACCGAGGATGGCGCGGATATCCTCCACCACGAGAATCGGCCGCGACTCCCCTGCTTCGACGAGAATGCGCTGGCCTTCGGCATCCGTAAGAATGGCAGCCGCCGCGGTATCTGCGGCAAACTTCGCGCCATGGACGCGTGTTCCAGGAAGCGCCGCGAACAGGCCGCCGGGCGGCAGCGTCGCAGAATTCAATCCACAGGCCCCCACGGTGATCGAGGCATCCCCGATCACCGTGCCCCCAGAAAACTCTGCTAAACGCTCAAGGCTGGTGCTGCTTGTCACGATGCTTCCTCTTCTCTGTTCTTCTGTGCTCTAGGTGTATTTATCGGCGCTGTTGCTCTTACTCAGCGCGCAAGGTCAGTTTCGGTGCTGGCGGGGAGGGCGGGATATTGTCGCGGTCTAGCAACCAGGATGCAATATCGCTGAATACGGGGGCCGCAGATTGACCGCCGGAACCGTCGTCGTTAACGCCGGATTCTGGTTCATCAAGCATGACGGCGACGACGAAGCGGGGGTCGTCGGCAGGCGCAACGCCCGCGAACGTGATCCAGTACTTGGAGTTGGAATAAGCCCCAGTTTCCTCATCAACTTTCTGCGCGGTACCGGTCTTGCCGGAGAGCTGATAGCCCTCAATGTTTGCGTTACCGGCGGTACCGTTGTTAATGCCCTGCGGGTCATCCTGGAAAACGGCTCGGAACATATCCACGACTGTGCGCGCGGTTTCGGCGCTGACCACGCGGGTGGTCTCGGGCTCGTCCAGTTCTTCCTTCGTCCCGTCCGGCGCTGTAATCGAGTCAATGATGCGCGGCTCGATGCGCTCACCATCATTGGCCAGGGCCTGGTAAATAGATGCCAATTGCAGGGCGGTCCATGATTGGCCTTGGCCGATGGGCAGGTTAGCGAACGTTCCGCCCGACCACTGCGAGCGATCGGGAACAAGTCCCGGAGACTCGTTGGGCAGCTCGATGCCGGTCGTCTGGCCGAGGCCGAACTTCTTCAGGTAGTCGGCATACTTATCTTGGCCGAGTCGATCCGCCAACATCAGCGTTCCCACGTTCGATGACTTACCGAAGACGCCGGTCGTGGTGTAGGGCTCGACGCCGTGCGGCCAGGCATCGTTCACAGTCACGCCGGCCATGTCGATGGAACCGGGCACCTGCAGAACCTCATTAGGGTCAGTAAGCCCCTCTTCAATGGCTGCTGCGGCGGTGATGATCTTTGCCACCGAGCCCGGCTCGAAGGGGTGCGAGACAGCAAGGTTATCGAAGGTCTTATTCTTGTCCAGCTGCTTTTCGATGTCCTTGTTCGGATCAACCGTTCCAGTATTTGCCATCGCCAAAACCTGGCCGGTAGCTGCGTCCAAGACGACTGCCTCGGCGCTCTTCGCCTTCGAGTTGGCCTTCGCCTTCTCCAGCTTCTGCTGCACGTAAGTCTGCAAGTCGAGGTCCAGCGTCAGCGTCACGTTCTTGCCGTCGGTGGTGGGCACCTGATCGCGGAGAGTACCTGGGATGACCTGGCCGCTGGCGGAAACGTCCTCCGTCGAGCTGCCATCGATTCCCGTGAGGGTGGTGTCTCCGGAAGCTTCGAAACCGAATTGGCCTTGGCCATCCATGGATACCTTGCCAATGACGTTCTCAGCGATCGATCCGTTGGGGTACTGGCGGATTTGCTGTTCATCGGCAGCCAGGCCGTGGTATTCCTCAGCGATGGCTACCGCGACATCCGGGTCGACGTTTCGCACGAGAACCTCGTACTGGGTATCGGCGCGGAGCTTATCCATGATCTGCTCCGAATCCACGTCCCCGGCGTCGATGCCCGCTTCCTTCAGCTTGTCCGGGATTCCCTTCGACATGTCGGTGAGCCTCTCAGTCACCTTGTCGTCGAGGTAGGTCTTCTTTGCGTCGGGCGCTAGGGACGCAAACTCGGCCTCGTCGGAGGCCTTCTGCTCTTCCTGTTCACGAAGCTCATCACGCAGGCGGGTCGGTGACACAGTCAAAGACCGAGCGCGCATGGTGTAGGCCAAACGCTGGCCATCGCGAGCAAGAATCTCGCCACGCCCAGCGGTATCCACATAAACACGAGTTCGCTGTTCTGCGGCCTTCGCTGCCAAGTCTGGGCCCCACACGATCTGCACCCATGCGAGGCGCCCCATCCACGCCAGCATGACGACGAGCAGTACCGCTGCAATGACATGAACGCGATGGTGCATCGTCTTTTGCTGGCTCATAAACGGCTTGCCGGTACGCGGGTTTCGGGAACGGGTCGCGGGAACGACGCGGTCGGCGTCGTAACGCTGCCGTGGTTGGTGAGAGGTACCGCGCGGTTGGGCGGCACGGGCGGCGGAAACGCGCCTCGGGCGCCGGCCACCTGAGTGTGGTGGGGTCACACGTCACCTTTCTATCTGCAGCGAGGATGGGTATTTGAACAGCTAAGCATCGTGCCCCCACTGGTGCGGGGTGGAGATGAACTCATCCCGAATTGTGCCCTATGATCGCCCCCCGTCCACGCAGGCACGCGCGGAGCGGGAAGGGAATCTATCCCCGAGCGGCGTAAGGAGCCTGGGCCGGGATATCCGGCAGCTCTACGTTTCCTTCACCCGACTGACCTCCCTCGGAGTTGTCTCCCGAACGCGAATCATTCGGGGCAGAGCTCTCACGCTCGCCCTGCCTTCCGTTGAGATTCGGGCGGGCGTTCAGGTTGTCGGACATGTTGGCGGTCGCGTTCGGGTCACTGGAAGCCTGCCCCGGGCGGACCGGCTCGCCGTTGACATCGATGACCGATTCCATATCCGGAGTTGCCTCACGCTTTTGTTCCACGTTGCCGTCCGGACCGACTTCCACAACGCCTGGCTGGACCGGGATACCCATCTTGGCTTCGTGGGCACGGCGGGCAACATCGGAGGCGGAGCGAACATTCTCCAAGTCTCGGTTGAGAGTTTCTAGCTGGTTATCCAGCGTGGATTCCTGGGCGGTAAGCTCCTGAATCTTGAAAGTCTGGGACGTCGACAAGCCCGAAAGCCACATGGCCACAGCCACACCAGCGATAAGTAGGCCGATGGCAATGAAGGACAGGCGGGCGAAAAGACCAGTGACCCGAGTGGGCTGCACAACACGGCGCCCACGATTGCTCACTACCTGCTTCGACCCAAGGCGGTTTCCCCGCAGACTGGTTGCGCCCCGTCGTGAGGGCACTGTGCCGCGATGCGGAGTACGGCTGGGCAGCGGCGTGGTACGGCGACCTCGCTCAAGCAGTGCGGTCCCCTGCCCCGAGACGTCGGCTCCAGTAGTGAAATCGCGGCTAGCGCCCATGGTGTGGGTCCTCTCGTGGTCGCGGCGGTCGGTTGCCTGTGCAGTGCGGTCTCTCAACGTCATGGCCTACCTCCCGGTTCATGAAAAGACGGGGTCCCTTCAAGACGCTCGAGAGCGCGCACCCGGACGGATGCCGCCCGCGGGTTCTCCGCAATCTCTTCCTTGCTCGCCTTCTCGGCCCCACGCGTCACAATGGAGTAGTGCGCCGCGGTGCCCGGGAGATCCATGGGCAGGCCCGCCGGTGTGGTCGAGGTGCTGAGTTTGGTGAAGGCATGCTTGACGATGCGATCTTCGAGCGACTGGTAGCTCATAAACACCGCGCGCCCACCAACGGACAGGGCATCCGTGATCACGGGAATAACCTGCTCAATCGCTTCAAGCTCGCGGTTGACCTCGACGCGCAAAGCCTGGAAGGTTCGCTTCGCAGGGTGGCCGCCGGTGCGGCGAGTTGCCGCCGGGATAGCGGCGTACAACAGCTCAACTAATCGCGCGGAATTGCTGAAAGGTTCCTTTTCCCTTTCTTTGAGCACAGCGGACGCAATCTTGCCGGCGAAGCGCTCATCACCATAAGTCTTGAGGATGCGGGCAAGCTCGCCGTGACTATACGTATTCAGAATGTCGGCGGCCGTCATTTCCTGGCGTGGGTCCATGCGCATATCCAGCGGCGCGTCGGTCTTGTACGCAAATCCGCGTTCGATCTGATCGAGCTGCATGGATGACACACCAAGATCAAACAGCGCCCCGGCAATGCCGTGCTCCCGCGCGATAGAAAAAATTTCGTGCTCGCCCTGCGCAACGGCGCTGCCCACCTCGTCGAAGCGCGCGTTGACGGCGACGAAGCGGTCAGCGAAGGGACTGAGACGGCGAGAAGCATTGCTCAAGGAAGCGGAGTCACGATCCACACCAATGATGCGTGCGGCGGGAAAGCAGTTGAGGAAGTACTCACTGTGGCCGCCGGCGCCGAGGGTGCCGTCGACAATCACTACGTTCTCCCCTGCCGCTTCAACCGCTGGGGCAAGCAGCTGAGCCATGCGCGCACGCATGACGGGGACATGGCCATGGTTGTCATTCACGTCGTAGGTAATAGTGCCATTGCGGTCCACAGCTGCTATCCCCCTTTCCGTTCAGGCGCCTGAGGCTGCTGTCTGATGTGGTCGATAAAAAATCGAGTGCGTATAGGGCCCTGTCCGAGGAAGGGTTCTGATGTCGGGGAAGTACACCAGCTCATCCTCCTCGGGCAGAGTCCGTACACGCACTCTCGGTGCACCGGGCTAGCCCTAAAGCAGTCCGGCAAGTACGTCATCGGCGTCTGCCGCCGAGTAAGCGTCTTCAGTTTGCGCCTGGTATTCAGCCCATGCGGCTGCGTCCCAGATTTCGAGGAAGTCGACCGAGCCCACAACCACGCATTCCTTCGTCAGGTTTGCGTACTCACGGTGGCCTGCAGACAGCGTGATACGCCCGTGCCCATCGGGACGCTGTTCGTCCGCACTCGCTGCCAAGTTACGGATGAACGCACGTGCGTCCGGGTTGGTACGAGACACAGCCGCAGCCTTCCTGGCTCGTGCCGCGAACTCCTCGCGCGGGTACACCGCAAGCGAGTGATCCTGCCCCTTGGTGACCATGAGGCCACCGGCCAGTTCTTCGCGAAACTTCGCTGGAAGCGTAAGCCGCCCTTTGTCATCGAGCTTGGGAGTGTAGGTGCCGAGAAACATCCCCGGGTCCACCTTCCTGCCACTCGAAAACTCCGGATTCCTCTCGCGACAAGAGAACAACTCTCCTCCGCTGCGCCCCACTCTACCCCACTTTCCCCCACCACCAACACCTTTAGCACCCCACTCGCCCGCGTGTCACAATAAACCTCCAGATAAAAGGATGTTTTTACGGTGGGAAGTTTTCCCGGCACCCCCTTGACACACCACCGAAGCAGAGGCTTTTCCCACGCGATCACCCACGCAACTTCCGCCCCTTAGAAGCTAGATCTCCCCACCAGCCCCAGAATCCTGCAGCTTTACCCTCCCCACCCCTGACAAAACCGTCAGCGGCACCCAGGACTCCGACCTCTAGGCCACACACGGTGGGTGAAAGTGGGGAATTAAGGGAAAGCGTCAAAAAGCGCCGCCACCACCGCTTCTTTTTAGAAACGCATCGTTTCCATGATAGAAACAGTGTGTTGCCATCTTGAGAACCACGGGATGGCGCTCCATTAGTTTTCTTCACCCACTAGGAAGATCCCCTATGTATCTAGCTTGGCGCGAGATGCTCTTCGCGCGTACCCGATTCATCCTCATGGGCGTTGTCCTTGCCCTCATGTCCATGCTCGTCGTCATCATCTCCGGCCTCACAGCAGGTTTGGTCAACGACGGCGTCTCCGGACTAAAAGCAATGGATGCCGACGTCGTCGCTTTCGCCGACGGCACCCAGAAAGACTCAGCTTTCACCCGCTCGGTTGTCGATGCCTCTGATAGCGAGTCCTTCGCTCAGCACGACGGCGTGGAAGAAGCCGCTCCTCTTGGCCTGACCATCGCCAATGCCCATAACCAAAACGGCACGGCAGTGGACCTGACCCTGCTGGGAGTAGAACCGGACTCCTTCGTGGCACCGGCAGGCTTGCCCGCACTTGACACCAACCGGGTCGACGGCCAGCCCAGCAACACCAAGCACGACATCATCGTCTCCTCCACCCTGCAAGACGAGGGCATCGAGCTCGGCGACACCATCACGCTCGATCGCTTGGATATCCCGCTGAATGTCATTGGGTTTACCGATAATCAACGCACCTTCGGACACGTGGACGTGGCCTACCTTCCGCTCGACATCTGGCAAGAGATCCACGCTGGCGGTCGCCACGGCGAAGCCGTGAACCCAGACGCTTATGACGAAGCCTCCGTCATCGTCGCCCGCACGTCAGACAAGCCCGACACCGAGGCCCTCTCGGAACAGTCCGGCCTGGATGTTCGAACCCTCAAGGAAAGCTTCGACTCATCCCCCGGCTACACCGCCGAGATGATGACCTTGTCCATGATCACGTGGTTCCTGTACGTCATCGCCGCACTCGTGACCGGCGCCTTCTTCCTCGTGTGGACCATTCAGCGGGCCGGCAATATCGCCACCCTCCGCGCGATGGGCGCGACCAAGGGTTTCTTGTTGCGCGATAGCCTCGGCCAGGCAGTCGTCATCCTTGTCTTGTCCATCCTGGCGGGTGCGCTTGTCGCCGTCGGCTTGGGTAGCCTCCTGGAGCAGACCGCCATGCCTTATGCCACCGAATTCAGTTCCGTCATCAGTGGCGGCCTCATCCTCTTCGTCGCTGGTCTGCTCGGCGCTTTCATCGCCGTTGTCCGTGTCACCCGAACCAACCCCCTCGCAGCCCTAGGAGAAAACCGATGAGCCCTGCTTTAGAACTAAAAGACGTCACTGTCAGCTACACCGATGGCGATTCGCAGGTTAAGGCACTCGATTCCGTCAATCTCAGCATCGATCCCGGCGAATTCGTTGCCGTGGTCGGACCATCAGGTTCCGGCAAGTCCACGCTGCTCGCTGTTGCGGGCGCATTGACGACGCCCGATTCCGGCCAGGTCCTCGTCGCGGGCGAGGACATCGTGCAGCTTGGCGACGCCCAACTGGCACAGATCCGCCGCAACCACATCGGCTTCGTCTTCCAGTCCACCGGTAACCTTCCTTCCGCGTTGACTGCGGAGGAACAGCTCGAGCTGGCCAGCAAAGTCATTGGTAAGACTGGGCGCTATTCCAGCACTGAGCTCCTCGACAAGGTTGGCATGAAGCACCGCGCCAAGCACCGCCCAGGAAGCCTGTCTGGCGGTGAACGGCAGCGCGTTGGCATCGCGCGTGCACTCGTTGGCGACCCCCAGGTGCTGCTTGTCGACGAGCCCACCGCAGCCCTGGATCGTGCACGCTCCCAGGAGATCGTTGCGCTCTTGGCAAAAGAATGCCACGACTTTAACGTCGCGGGCATCATGGTCACTCACGACTACGAGGTTCTCGATCACTGCGACAAGGTCTATGAGATGGTCGACGGCCGCTTAACACCGGCCACCGCATCCGCCCAGCGATAAGCAAAGAATGCGCAGCTTAACGTAGACTCACACGCATGCCAAAGATCACTGAAACGACAGTAGCCGAGCACCGCGCCGTCCAGCACCGCGCGGTGCTCGAGGCTGCCGAAAAGCTGATCATCACTAGCCATGGTGCAGTCCCCACCTTGGCCGAAGTTGCCGCAGAAGTCGGGCTTGCCCGCCCCAGCGTCTATCGATACGTATCATCCCAGCACGATCTACTGGTGCAGCTACTTATTCAGTCCACCCAATCGTGGAATGAGCAGCTCGAGTCTGCCATGGCGGTAGCCTCCCCGGAGCCTAAGAAACGTATCCACGCCTATGTCGACGCCACGCTCGATCTCTTCATTCATAGTGCTCACGGCCATTTGATGACCGCCGCACAGCACTTCCCCCAAGCCTTTGCTGACGAGGCAGTACAGAAGTCACATGGCGGTTTCGCTTCCATCGTCGACGAGTTCTGTCCCGGAGTTTCCTCAGTAGATATCTCGTTGCTCAATGCGGCCATCGTCCGCGCCTCTGAACTGGCGGACGGCTCACCGGAAAAGCTCAGCAGCGCAACGCAAACCCTTTACGCAATGGCCGAAGCCATCCTGCCCTAGGTCACCGCATTAAAAGAGCCCTCCGCGGATTAAAGCGGAGGGCTATTCAGGACCAGTTTTGGGACCGGTTCTAGACGCTTAGCGGCCTTCAAAGCGACGACGGAAATTGTCTTCGAGGCGGTTCCCAACGTCGCTACCACCCTTCTTGGATTGCTTGCCGCGATCCCGAGTGGACGACTGCGCACCGACTGCAACCAGAGAATCCTCCGAGTTTCCGAGCAGCATCCAGACGCCGGATCCAAACATGACTAGGAAGCCGAGGACCGAGAGGCTCACAAACCACAGGGATTGCTGGGCCAACGCAATACCGCCCACCATCATGCAGAGACCGACAACAATCAAGGCAACTCCGCGGAGGGTGATAGCGCCCGAGTTTGCGCCGAAAGAAGTTTCACCGGACACCGACGCACCAAAATCAGGATCATTGGCCAGCAACGACTGCTCAATTTCACGCAGCGCTTGCTGTTCGTGCTCAGAAAGGGCCACAGCGTCCTCCGTAGTGGGTTGGGTTTAGGTAGTGGAACTGGGAAATAGGATTACTACCTCTATAACGTCAAGAATAGCGAGATAGTTCCCGCAAAGACAGTCCACACGTTTTAACCGCACTACACCACATCGCCAGGGCCCTGCGCTCCGCGTTAAGCCGCGAGACCACCGAAGCCCAGCTCAGACTCAGTCGCATCCACATAGCGGGCAGCAAGCGCCACATAGCGATAGACCGTATCAGGATCAGGGACCGGATCCAGTCCGGATGCCACTCGCGAACGCACACGCGAGTAGTCCTTAAACTCCGCTGCCCACTGCGCATCAGCCGGGCCGATGAGCGCCACTTGCTCCCAAGCGGAGGTAGGCAAGCGCCGGCGACGTGACACCGTGGACGCCGCTACCCGAGCCCCGGCAGCGCGCAGCGAGGCGCGATAGGCCATTTCCAAAGCGTCCGCGAATCGCCCCTCCGCTGCGCTCTGGCGCGCCTCCACCAACAAATCCAACGCTTGACCCACGAAACGATCGCGGCGTACGCACTGCAACGCCTCCCGGTTACGGCTCCGCGCCGCTGCTGTTGCTGAGATTACCTGTGCCATGACCTCTCCCCCTTGGGCTTCTTCCTGAGCTTGTCAATAGAGACTGTGTTGTTGATTTCCTGTCGTTGTTTGTTGACGCGATTCACCTTAAAGCCGCCTTCCTACATCCACCCCCAATGTTAGTCCACATGTTCGAATTTGACAATAGTTTTACCGAACTTCTCCACGTTTTTCGAACATGCACATCAAATTTGCCTGCGAAGGGTTCGTTGCCTGCTTTCACATACCGCAAGAATCTGTTGTTATTAGACATGTGAGTTACACGCTGCGCCGCCTAAGCCCCCAAGAGTTCGCCATTGCCCTCCCGCACTTGGTGGATATCTACATTGCAGCGATGAACTACGACCCCTCAGTACGCAACAGCTCCATCATGCGGTGGCGCGGGGATCTCATACGCCCGGGGTTTTCCTGCGTGGCGGCCACCTCCGAAGACGGCATCACCGGCTTTGCCTACGGCTTTCTAGGCTCTCCTGATACCTGGTGGGATAGGCAACTCCGCCGAGCGCTCTCCAACAACGGCGGCGCAACCCCAGAGCAAGAAGAGGTTCTCCACAACTATTTTGAGTTGGCGGAAATCCACGTAGTGCCCGAGGCACAGGGCCACGGTCTGGGCCGTGCGCTGCTTGAAGCACTGGCCTGGAACCTCCCCGCCCGCTACATCCTGCTCTCCACACCTGAGGTTCCCAATGAAGCCAACTCCGCCTTCGGCCTCTACCGCAAAATGGGCTTTAGTGACTTCCTTCGCCAGCTCCATTACCCCGCCGATTCACGCCCCTTCGCCATCCTGCAATCAGCTGTGCCGCTAGCACCAGCCGGTACCGCTTAACCTGGCGTCTAATCCGTGAGCCTGCCCAGGTAGAGTGGCAGGCGTGACTACTCCGCAAATACCTTCCCTGGACGATATCCCCGTAGCCGTACGCGAGGAGCTCGAGCTTTTCCTAGATAGTCAGCGCGACGCCATCGCGTCCATCGGTTCCCCGGTGACTAACGCGATCTCCTATTTGGAATCCTTCGTGCTGGACGGCGGAAAACGTATCCGCCCTCTCTACGCGTGGGCAGGTTTTATCGGCGCACATGGGCTCGAGGGCACGGAGTCCCCGCAGGCGATGCTCCGCGCAGCTTCTTCCCTAGAATTCATCCAGGCTTGTGCTCTCATCCACGATGACATCGTGGATGCTTCCGATACCCGGCGCGGCAATCCCACCGTCCACCGTGGCGTAGCCGCTCGCCATCGGGAGCTCGGGCTCAGCGGTGACGCTGACTTCTTCGGGCAGTCTCTCGCCATCCTTGTGGGCGACATGGCCTTGGTCTGGGCCGAGGACATGCTCCAGGATTCCGGCCTGAGCCCCGAGGCGCTCGCGCGCGCTCGGGCGCCGTGGCGGGCGATGCGCCGCGAGGTTATCGGCGGGCAAATGCTGGATATTTGCCTCGAAGCGGAAGGCTCCGAGGATGCAACGTTGGCGGACTCAGTAAACCGTTTCAAGACCGCCGCGTACACCATCGAGCGCCCGTTGCATTTGGGCGCAGCCGTAGCAGGAGCACCCGAAAAGCTTGTTGCCGCTTTCCGCGGCTATGGACAAGACATCGGGGTCGCATTCCAGCTCCGCGATGATTTGTTGGGGGTCTTTGGTGACCCAGCAATTACTGGCAAGCCCGCCGGTGATGATCTGCGCGAGGGCAAGCGCACGGTCCTCTTGTCATTGGCTCTGCAACGTGCGGATACCACTGATCCCGCTGCTGCCGCGGAGCTTCGCCGACTCATCGGCCAGACGGAGGATCCCGCAGATATTGCCCGCATGGCCCAGATCATTGCCGATTCCGGGGCACCGGATGTCGTCGAGCAGCGCATCAGCGATCTCACGCGCTCGGGCCTTGACCACCTTCATAATGCCCAGGTCGCCCCCGAAGTCACGGCAACGCTGGAAGAGCTTGCCCACAAATCCACCGCACGCCGGATGTAGCATGGCCCGCTCCGCATCCGCGCGCGTATCCCTGCGCATTCCCAACCCCCTTCCTTTGGGCATCGTCTCCGCGGCGATCCTTGCTCTCGCCTCCTTCTCTGGTGGCGCAACCCGGAACCGCGGCGGCTTTCTTGAGGCACTCAATATCGGTTTTCTCGCGTATGGCCACGGCCGCAACATCGGCATAGTCCTCTATTGGGTTGGCCTCTTTGGATTGGTCGCCGCGTGGGTCCTGGCTGGGCGTTATCTCATCGCCCCACAGCTCAAGAACCCGCAACCCGACGGCGCGCTGTCTGACATCCGCCGAATGCTGATGTGCTGGGTTGCCCCGCTGTTGTGCGCGGCCCCACTGGCTTCGCGGGACGTGTACTCCTATCTCATGCAGGGAGCCATGGTGCGCGATGGTTTCGATCCTTATGTCGAAGGCGCGGCTGTTAACCCCGGCCCCTTCCTGCTGGAAGTCTCACACGACTGGCGAAACACCACTACGCCTTATGGTCCGCTGCACTTGTGGATGGGCAACGGGGTAACCAACCTCGTGGGGGACAATGTCGCCGCGGGCATCATCGTCTATAAGGCGATATCGGTCCTCGGCTTTGCCGCCATCGCTTGGTCGATTCCACGCCTTGCACGCAGCATCGGGGGCGATCCGGCGCTAGCACTGTGGTTGGGTGTAGCGAATCCAGTGATTCTATTGCACCTCATCGGCGGCATGCACAATGAATCGGTCATGGTGGGCTTGGTATCGCTGGGATTGCTCGCCGCGGTTCACAACAAGTTTCATCTCAGCCTCCTTCTTGTCGGCGTAGCGGTGTCGCTCAAAGCCACAGCTGTATTCGCCGCACCGTTTATCGTGTGGCTCATGCTGCACCACTGGGCGCCGAAAGGCACCACGCCACTCAAGCGCTTCGGGGTCTTTCTCCTGTCCGGCATCGTTGCCGTGGCGGAGGTCGCGCTGGCGGTGGCGGTGATTACGTGGGCGTCGGGAAGCTCGTGGGGCTGGTTGTCACAAATCAGCGGCAATTCCAAGGTGATCAATCCCCTGGCCGGCCCTACCTTGCTCGCCGACATTCTGGTACCGCTCATCCAGGTCTTCTCCCCCGATACCACCTATAACGGGGTGCTCAGCGTGTTGCGTTCAATTGCGATGATCCTCATGCTCCTCGGCCTCGTCATCGTGTGGTGGTGGGGGCGAACGGGCGTGCGCCGCGCGATTGCCGCTACGGCTGCTGCCTACCAGGTGGCGTTCGTCTTCAACTCTGTGACGCTTCCCTGGTATTACGCCTCCGTGCTCACGCTCATGGGAACCTTCCGCCCACCGCTGCCCTTGATCAAACTAACCACCGGCGTGGCCCTCTTTATCGGAGTGGCCTTCGCTGGCGACGGAAACCACCAGCTCTATAACTGGTTCTGGGACATCGCCATGGTGGTCGTGGCATGGTCAGCAACGCAGTGGATTTTCGATGGTGTTCCACGCACCACCGCGGCCATGGATGAGGCTGCTACTGCTAAAACGCCGAAGCCTGCGCGCGCCGAATAACCTCGCGCGCAAGGTGCCCGTGGAGCGCGTCAATGGGGCGGCCTGGCAAAGACTCATCTTCGGTAAACAGGTGCGCCAGAATCTCATTGTCGCCCCACCCGTTGTCCGAAAGAACTGTAATGACACCGGACACGTGCTTGGAAATGACGCCCTTGGAATTGAAGAATGCCTCCGGGACGAGGCGCTCCCCCTCGGCGTTTCGCCACACGATGAATTTACGCGCGTTGAGCAGGTCGAAGACGCGAGTGATGGGAAGATCGAGCTTTTCAGCAACCTCAGCGAGCGTCAGCAGCTTTTCGCCGGCGAGGAGCTGCGGTAGTTCCGGGTGCGGATTCTCGAAGTTGTTCTCAGAATTAGTCACGGACACAACTGTAGCCGGATCACACTTTGGGGCGCTGATCGGCCATACTGGAATCCATGACAAGGCTGAACGTGGGCGACATTCTTGAAGGACGCTACCGCATCGATCAGCCGATCGCTCGCGGCGGCATGTCCACCGTGTATCGCTGTGTCGACATGAGATTGGGCCGCGCGGTCGCCGCCAAGGTCATGGATGAGCGCTATCACGATGACCCTGTCTTCGTCACCCGCTTCGAGCGCGAGGCCCGCGCCATGGCGCAGCTAAGCCACCCCAACCTCGTCGCCGTGCATGATTTCTCCGCGGATGGGTTGCCCATCTATCTCATCATGGAGCTCATCACCGGCGGCACCTTGCGCGAGCTCCTTGCTGAACGCGGACCCATGCCGCCACATGCCGCGGCCGGCGTCATGCACTCCGTGCTAGCCGGGCTCACCGAGGTCCACCACGCCGGACTGGTGCACCGAGATATCAAGCCGGACAACGTTCTCATCACGGACAACCACCGCGTTAAGGTCGGCGATTTCGGCTTGGTGCGCTCCGCCAAGGCGGAGCACGATAGCTCGGGTCAAATCGTCGGCACCGTCAGCTATCTCTCCCCCGAGCAGGTTACGGGTGCGGATATCACCCCGGCTTCCGATGTCTATTCGGCCGGAATTGTCCTGTTTGAGCTCCTTACCGGCACGGTCCCCTTCCACGGCGAGACCCCACTAGCCCACGCCACAGCGCGCGTGCACGCGGATGTGGTGGCGCCGTCCTCACGCATCGAGGGGGTGCCTATGCTTTTCGACGCCCTCGTAGCCACCGCCACCGCGCGCCAGCCGGCCGAAAGGTTTGCGGATGCCGGCGAATTCCTCGATGCGCTGGATGATGTATCCCGTGAACTGCAGCTCCCGCAATTCACCGTCCCCGTCCCGCGGAACTCGGCTGCTGCACGAACAGCCGCTGTGCCCACGGATTTTTCGGGGGCAGGCAATACCCGGGTCTTCGAAGCCACGTCCACGATCCCGGCGCCTCAACCGCCCACGCGGGAAACCCGTGTAGAGCCTCGAAACGATGCTTTTCTCCCGCCGGCCGCACCGGTAAATCCCCCGGCACCGTCCCCTGCGGTAGCAGAACCTTCTGCGCCGCTTCCCCCGGCCGGTGCCGAGGAGGAGCCAGAAGAGCGCCCTTTGAGCAACCGCAGCGCCATCGCGCTTATAGGTTTCCTCATACTCGTCGGGCTTGCCACCTTGGCCGTCGCCGTGGCGGCCTGGTGGTTTGGCTCCGGAGAATACGGCACGTGGCCGATTCTCTGGAGGCCATATTAGCCTGCGCAACTTCTAGTTGCGCAGCATCTCCGCGATAAGGAAGGACAGCTCCAGCGATTGCTGGGTGTTCAGGCGCGGATCCACGGCGGACTCGTAGCGGCCCGGCAGATCCACGTCCGTGATGTCCTCAGCGCCGCCGAGGCACTCGGTGACGTCCTCGCCGGTGAACTCGAGGTGGACACCACCCGGGTGAGTACCCAGTTCACGGTGCACCTCGAAGAAACCCTGGACCTCGTCGACGATCTTGTCGAAGTGGCGGGTCTTGTAACCGTTCGATGCCGTGAAGGTATTCCCGTGCATCGGATCGGACTGCCACACAACCTTGTGGCCGGAGTCCTCCACGGCCTTGATGATCGGCGGCAAGACGGAACGCACCTTGTCGTGGCCCATGCGGGCGATCATGGTGAGGCGGCCAGGCTCACGGTTCGGGTCCAAACGCTCTGCGTACTGCACAGCCTGCTCCGGGGTTACTCCTGGGCCAAGCTTGATGCCCACGGGGTTGCCGATGATGGAGGCGAAAGCGACGTGGAAATCGTCGAGGCCGCGGGTGCGCTCGCCGATCCACAGCTGGTGAGCGGACAGGTCGTAGAGCTTGGTCTCGCCGTTAGAGTCCGTACCCAAGCGCAACATGGAACGCTCGTAATCCTTCAGCAAGGCCTCGTGGGAGCAGTAGATCTGTGCCGAACGCAGGGTCTCGTCTGAGACTCCGCAGGCGTTCATGAAGGCCAGGCCGTTCTCAATTTCATTTGCCAGGGCCTGGTAGCGAGCGCCTGCCGGAGAGTTGGCCACAAACTCGCGATTCCACTCGTGGAGTCGGTAAAGGTCAGCAGTACCGGATTGGGTCAGTGCGCGGACCAGGTTCATGGCCGCCGAGGAGTTCGCGTAGGCACGGATCATGCGGGCGGGATCGTGGCGGCGGGATTCCTCGTTGGCTTCTACGCCGTTGACGATGTCACCGCGGTAGTTGTACAAGCCGTTTGCGTCCAGATCAGAGGAGCGCGGCTTCGCGTACTGGCCGGCGATGCGACCGAGCTTAACCACCGGGGTGGACGCGCCATACGTCAAAACTACGGCCATTTGAAGCAGCGTCTTGATGTTGCCGCGGATGTGCGGCTCCGTATTGGACTCGAAGGTTTCCGCGCAGTCGCCTCCCTGGAGGAGGAAGGCGTTGCCCAGGGCGACGTCGGCAAGCTTGCGCTTGAGGTCCTCAATCTCTGGAGCCACGACGATAGGTGGGACGGATTCCAGGATCTTGCGCACGTTATCGGCTTGCAGCTGATCCCAGCTGGGTTGCTGCTTTGCCTCGCGGGCAATCGCATCTTGAAACTTCTCGTTGATCCCCTCCGGCAGCGGTGGCAGATCAGGGAGCACTTCTTTGGGAATATCTACTGTCCAACTCACACCCAGTATTTAACCATCTTGGGTCTATCGCGCGTTAGTTAATGGCATTTCGGCCACGGTATTAATTCACGCTTTATTAACGCGGTTGCCCCTAGTCAACGGCAAGTGCTGTTCACAAACCCGAAATTTGGCCAGATTATGGCGGGCGTCGACCAACGCGTCATGGTTGCCGTTCGGGACTGGAGGCAGCTTGGGGCGGCCGGCGAATTCCCAATACTGCTTAAGCTCCCGGGTATAGCGCGGCAGGCCCTTGGGCAGACTCGCCATATCGCCCCAGAGTTGCGCAACAACCACGTGGTCATAAGCGCCCACCCAGGCCCACAACTCGATGGGAGTGGAGTGCCGGCCGAGGAATTTCAGGAGATCTTCGCGGATGGTTTCGCGCGATTTCCAGACCGGATCTGCTGGACTCGGCAGCTTATCCAAAACATTCTCACGCACCCATGCGTTTGCCTTGGCCGGATCGAAGTCTGTGGATACCGCGTAGTATTCGCTACCGTCTTCCCCGACAATTCCGATGGAGACCAATTCAATGGTCGATCCGTCCTCGATAAATTCGGTGTCGTAGAAGTAGCGCACGCCCCGTATCCTAGTCTCCCGCCCACATAGGCCTGCCCACTGGGGTCTATACTCAACTGCGTGAAGAAAGCTCTCTCCTCCCCTCTTCTCCCCTTGTTCATAGCAGGGCTGGCCTCCCTAGCGTGGATTATCCAGCTTCCGGCATTATTCAGCAGCGGCAGCATTGCACCTTATTACCACATTGACCTCGATGTCTATCGCGAGGGAGGACGCGCGCTTCTACGCGGAGAGAATCTTTACGCACAGAGCTATGTGCTCGACAACGGTTTTTCGCTGCCTTTTACCTACCCGCCTTTTGCTGCAGCGCTTTTCGCCATGGTGTCATGGCTCCCGTTGTGGCCGCTGTCCGTTCTTCTTACCGCAGCATCGCTCGGGGCGCTGTGGGTTTGCCTGTATGCCGTGATTTCTCGGAGCTGTGCTACTGAGCGACCTGGTTGGTGGTCCTCGTGGGCATTGTGCGCCTGCATGCTGATGGAACCGGTTACTGAGACGCTCAGCTTCGGCCAAGTGAACCTTTTGTTGACCGCGGCGGTCGTTGTAGATTGCTTACTGCTGAGCCTACGAAGCTCGTGGCGTGGTGTGCTTACGGGCATTGCAATAGCCATCAAGCTCACCCCAGCGGTGTTCCTCGCCGTGTTTTTCGTTCGCCGCGACTGGCGCGCTCTTGCCACTGCGGTGGGGTCCTTCGTCACATGTGGCGTGGTGGGGCACCTCGCCTCCCCGGCAAGCTCCGCGGTGTATTGGACCGATACCCTTCGTGATTCCTCGCGCATCGGCGGGCTGGCCTACTCCGGCAACCAATCACTCCGCGGCCTGCTAAGCCGCATTGTCCCCGAGCAAGCATCAGCTCTTTGGATTCTCGGATGCATCGCCATCGTCGCGCTTCTGTGGTGGCTTATGGAGCATACATCATCGCAGGTCGAGCTCGTGCTGCTCGCTTCCTCGGCGGCGCTGCTGTGCTCCCCGGTCTCGTGGTCTCACCATTTCACGTGGCTCTGCTTAGCAGCGGTATATCTGACCGCCCGCCGACACTGGTTCCTAGCTGCCCTCACATGGCTGACGTTGCTGGCCCGCGGCCACTGGCTCGTCCCGCACAATGAGCAGCTGGAGCTGACGTGGTCGTGGTGGCAGCAGATTCCGGGCAACGACTATTTCTTGCTCGTCGTGTTTCTTGTCGCGGTGAGCTGCTGGCTCAGGCTTGAGCCTACAGACGACGGTTCCGTTTTTCGCCGACTCGCACCGATCGGCGGCGGTTTAAGCGTCCAGCCCACGACGGGCACCTTGCCCAAAGCCCACAGTGCTAGCGACGCGACAGCGCAATAAAGAACGCACATGCTAAGCCAGAACCACGTGTTTTCCAGCGGCCACTGGCCCGCCAGGCTAACCTCCCGAGGATGGAGCGCCATGGGGTAGCCATAAAGAATGGTGAGGCCGATGGGATGCCCAAGATAGATAGGCAGCGTGTGAGCACCGATGAAACGCAGTCCGGTGGACAGGGCCGGAATATAGGACACCACAACCGCCACCGCGATTCCCACTGGGACCTCGAAGAACTGCTCTACCATGCGAACAAGGATATGAACGTCATCCCTCACCAGCGCCTCCGCGCCCGGGAGCAACCACGTAACGTCAACTTCTCCGGAGAAGTTATCCCACGCGCGGCGAGTAAAAAAGCCGATGGCGTAGGCCACTGTCATCCCGGAATACGCCCAAAAACTGCGGTGATCCCATATGCCCTTAAACGGTGCCTCGATGGCTGCAGCGAAGGCGGAAATGGCATCACGGAAATAGGCGGCGCCGACAAAGACCGGGAGAAACATGATGGCCTTCGCAATCGAGGTGTATTGCGCCTGCCAAGCGGTGAACAGAATCGGGCTAAAGCTCAGCGCCATCGCTGCCCACCCGGGGAGCTTGCGTACGCACCACAAGAAGATGTTGAACAGAATCAGCGAATGCAAAAACCATGCCATGGAATGGCCCACGAGCAGGCTGGCTGTCATTTGGCCAACATCGAAGATGGGATCTCCAAAGACCCAGTGGTACTCCACGCGTTTGGTTTGTTGCTCAACGAGCATCCAGACCACATAGGGAACGAGGAAGTACCACAGGCGGCGTGTGAAAAGCTCCGCGAAGCTAAAGCGAAAAACCTTCTGGGCAAAAAAGCCGCTCACCAAGAAGAACAGAGGTAAGCGAAGCGGATCCAGCCAGACGTTAAAGGCCGCCAGCCACGTCTTCCCTGATTCAGGAACGGTGAGCGTGATGTGCAGAAGCACGACGCCCAGGATGGAGATGCCTTTCGCTACATCGGGCCACGCCAGGCGTTTGGTTAGAGAAGAAGACACTGACTACCGTGCCTCCGAACCGGGCTCGGCCCCTTCCGGGTAGCCGTGTCCAGCTTGCAGAGAGGCCTTCACATCGGAGGCGTACACGTCGACATAGGGTTTACCCGCCAACTCAGCCAGCTGCTTCATCACGTAGTCCGTGAAGGCGCGCGCAGTAGCGTGGTCCTGAGGATCAAGGTTGCGTTCAGCGGCCCACGCCTGGGGGTCGATGGGCTCACCCACGCGCATGCCGACGCGAACCGGGCGCGGGATCCATGAACCGATCGGGTTTGCCTTCCGGGTATTAATCATGGCGATGGGAATTACCTGCTCACCAGTGGTCAACGCGATGCGCGCCATGCCGGTGCGCCCCTTGTAAATGCGTCCATCGGGCGAACGAGTTCCCTCCGGGTAGATTCCAAAGAGATCCCCACGGCCGATAATGCGTTGCGCGCTCGCTAGCATGGCGTCGCTCGCGTCTTTATTGACGCGGTCAATCGGTACCTGCCCCACGGAGCTAAAGAACCACTTTTGCAGGCCGCCAACGAAACCGGGGGTGGTGAAATACTCGCTCTTAGCCAGAAAAGTAATCTGCCGCGGGCACAACAGGGGGAAGTAGAAAGAATCCATGACGGCTTGGTGAGAGGATGCCAAGATAGCCGAACCGGATTCCGGGATGCGATCCATTCCTTCGGACCATGGGCGGTTCCATACTCGAAGGGCCGGGCCAAAAAAGATGTGCTTAAAGGCCCAGTACCACTTGTTTCGCATCGCTTATAGTCCTATCTGTTTATGCCGAACAGGCCACACTGTCCGTTGAAAGAAAAATGTGCGGTGTTAACCTCGGTGCTCCTGGCGGGCGAGATCAGCGACACCAATCATACCCGCCGCGGAACCCAGTTTCGCGGTTGCGACTCGGGCCAGAGGCCTGTGACCGGCCCCGACAATCTGGCTAGCCATAGCTTCCCGTGCCCGATCTAGGAACAGATCCGCGTCCTTGGATACCCCACCGCCGATGACGATCAGCTCGGGATCAAGGACATCCGCCACCATGGATAGTCCCTGCCCCAACCACTGTCCGAAGTTATCCATGACAGCCAGACCTAGCGGATCTCCCCGGCGAGCGGCCGCGGTGATCTCCTCGCCGGAGGGATTCTCCGGGAGGGTGGTTTCAAAGTCACCGCGCAGATCCGCGCAGGTGTCCGGCAGAGCGGTTCCGGACGCGTAGCGTTCGAGGCAGCCGCGCTTTCCGCACGAGCATTGGCGTCCGCCCGGTGAAACAACGAGGTGCCCAAACTCAGGGGCAGTGCCGAAAGCTCCGCGGTAGATCGTGCCGTCATTAAATAGCGTGGCTCCAATGCCGGTACCGACAGCGAAGAAAACCCATTCCTTCGCCCCGCGTCCTGCACCAAAGCGCCACTCCCCCCACGCGGCCGAGTTGGCGTCGTGCTCAAGCCGGACAGGAACGTCCAAGCGCTTGCTCAAGATTTCACGCACTGGGGCGTCCCGCCACGGCAAATGCGGAGCAAAACGCACAATCTCGCATTCGGGATCCAAGAACCCTGCGAGGGCAAGCCCAACGGCATCAATGTCATGAGAAGCTGCGAGGCTGTCGACGCAACGCACGATGTCATCTTCGAGCTCTCGCGCTTCCATGGCCGTAGGCACGCTCATCGAATCCACAATCTCTCCGGCGGGATCAATCACCGCAGCGCGCAGGTTTGTTCCACCAATATCGAACCCGATGGTGAGGCCACTGCGGCCGTCTTCAGCGGAGGGAGTGTGTTCAAGCATGACTAGTAGGATATACCCCGGCTTGCCCTCGATCACATTCAAGAATCTCGCGCAATCGTGCGCCCATGATTTCCCACGTCCAGCGCTCCTCTACGTGGCGGCGCCCGGCTGCCCCCATACGGTGGGCCCGGGGGGCATCGCCAAGCAGCGTGCACAGTGCCTCCTCGAGCTCCGGTACCGAAGACCCGCGCACAACGAGCCCTGTTTCCGGAGTCACCGTTTCCGGTGCTCCGCCGGAATCTCCAGCAACCACTGGCAGCCCCGCCGCCTGCGCCTCGAGGTAAACAATGCCGAGTCCCTCGACGTCGAGTCCGCCACCTCGTGTGCGCGCAGGCATGGCGAATACATCGGCCGCATGGAGGGCCAAACGCAATTCCGCCGTATCCCGCGCCTCCTGAATCACGGCGTCTGGGCAGTACAGATGCGCAAGTTCACGCAAGGTCGGCTCGTAGCGGCCGCGTCCGATAATGAGTAATTGCGCATCTGGAATTCGCCCACGCACCGCTGGCATAGCGCGCAAGAGTTGATCCTGACCTTTACGCGGGACCAGACGGGAGATGCAGACAATTACTGGGCCGGGGCCCAACCCGAAATGCGCACGGGCCGCCTGCTTCTCTGCTGCGGTAGCTGGCGTGAAATCCTCCAGGTTGACCGCCGAGGGCAAATGAACCCACCGCGCACCCGAGCCGAACGCGGGCTCCAACCTGTTGCGCGTGTAGTCCGAGATATACGTGAGGACATCCGAAGACTTGCCGATCCTGCGCAAGGCTTGCCTTGCCCCAGGAAGCATGGACCACCCCACCTCATGCCCGTGCGTTGTGGCTACGATGCGGCGCGCTCCCGCAGCACGCGCTGCTGGCGCCATGAGCGCGAGTGGGGCCGCAGCACCAAACCACACGGCCTCGATATCGTGTTCTCGGATGAGGCGCTGCATCTGGCGGGCCGTAGCAGGCGTTGGCAGCATGATGGAGCGCGGCCAGCGGACCACGGTATAGGGCAGCGTCGAGTCATACTCCGCAGCGGCGTCCCCGTCTTGAGTCGAGGCGAAAACCACGACATCCTGCGGGTTGAGGGTCGCCAGAAAATCTCGAAGATAGGACTGGATCCCGCCGATGGTGGGCGGGAAGTCATTGGTGACGAGGAGTGTGCGCGCCATGTCCTAATAGCGTACGGCACCTTCCACCGGCATGGAATTCAGCGGCACCACGGCCACGGGGACGCCATAGGTGGAGGCATGAACAATCTGGCCATCACCGATATACATTCCCACGTGGGTAACGCCGGGGTAATAGCCCACAATATCGCCGGGCTGGAGTTGGTCCAGCGGCACCGGCGTACCACCGGCGAGCTGCGCCTGCGAGGTGCGCGGAATGCTCTTGCCCATCTGCTGATAGCTCCACACCATCAGGCCAGAACAGTCAAAAACATCAGGACCCGTTGCGCCCCAGCCATACGGGGCGCCAATACGGCTGAGAGCGGCTTCCACAGCGGCAGACCCGGAGCCATCGGCCAGCGCAGCCAAGTCAAGGTCGGAGGATCCACCGAAGCGCTGGACCCATGCCTCACGCGCTTCTGGGCTTAAGCCATCAACGGTGGCCTCAAGTGCCTTCTGTTGTTCTTCCAGCTCGGCCTTTTCTTTCAGCACCGAGTCACGCTTTACCTGCAGCTCGTCACGCTTATGGCGTGCCTCCTCGGCGGCATCAACTGCCTCTTGATGCGCGTCATCGGCCGCTGCGGAAGCCGCGACCATTGCGCCTTCCTCACGCTTCGCGGCCTTGGATAGGGCACCTAGATAGCCCATCCGTTCTACCGCACTGGCCACGTCATTTGCATTGAGGGCGGCGGAGACCGACGTTGCAGCGACATTCCTACGGTAGCGCTTATGCGCTAGAGCATCGATGCGTTCCTGTTGTTCGGCCACGGCAGCTGAGGCGTCTTCGGAAGTACGCTGTGCCTCCTCGGCCTTTAATTCCAGCTCGCCGATCTCTTTCTCCGACTCAGCGAGCTCATCCTCGAGTCCCTTGACTTCCTCACCCTTGGCAGACACGCGCTGGGCAACGTCCGCCATGCGCTCAATGAGGCCGGGCAGGTCTTCAGGATCCTCCGCTTGCGGAGCGCCTTCCTGCTGCTGCTCCGGAGAAACCTCCTGGGACACAGCCGACGGTGAAAGGACGGCAACTGGAACCGTGCTCAAGGCAAGTGCAGCGACCGCACACGCAAGGCCACGACGCGACATGGATACCCCCGAAACTTAGAGAAGGTTAATAGATAACTGAATTATACCCTCAGTCGAGCAAAAACATAACGGCTACAAGAATAGCCGAACCCCTTCCCCACCCTCACTATCAACATGGCAAGAGCGGCGGAAGGGGTTAGGACGATTACCGAGTGCGCTTAGAAGCGAACTGCGGAGTGAATCGGCATGTAGTTCAGGGAACGCTCACCCACCGGGGTACCGGAGTTCAGAGCGTCAATGATGGTGCCATGGCCGGTGTAGATGCCAACGTGAGATGCACCGGAGTAGTACACGATGATGTCACCCGGCTGCAGCGCATCGAGGGACACCGGGGTGCCGGCAGATGCCTGCGCCTGGGACGTACGCGGGATGGACACGCCAGCCTGCTGGTAAGCCCAGGAGGTCAGGCCAGAGCAATCGAAGGCGCTCGGGCCGTTAGCGCCGTAGACATACGGGGAACCGATGGCGGAACGAGCGGCTTCAAGAACCTTCTCGCCCACGGACTGGGTCGGCGCCGGGGCCGGTGCCGCCGGGGACTCAACAGCAGCGGCGTAGCCGCCACCCTGGTTTGCCTTGAAGGCAGGGATGTAGCGATCAACGTTGGGCAGCTGCTGAATGTTAGGAACATTCTCCAGGCCGGCAACCTCAAAGCGGATGTCGGTGTCCGGAACAACGACCTCGGCTGCGTTGGCGGCAGCCGGTACGGTAACAGCTGCGGTTGCTGCGATAGCAGCGGTAGATGCGATGCGACGGGTGTTCACATTGCCCTGACGACGGTGCTTAGCCACGAATTTAAACTCCAAATCTTCCTATGCGCCTACTTCGCCCGCCAAGACGGCGAATCATTCATTCACCTTCTTGATGACGCGGGCAAAAGCTCTGACCCAAGGTGCGGGCCTAGCGTTCGACGATGACCCATTCCTGTAGAGCCATCTCCGCTCGGCCCCCGGTTTTAGGAGGGGCCAGACGCGGCGCGTAAATCTTCAGTTCGTATTGAGCACCGGTGATGTGTACACCGTGTCGGTAACTCAATGTCTCGAATAGGTTACGAAATCATCACAAGCAATGTCGAGTCGGAAACGCAAAACCGGCTTCGTTACCGTCCTGTTATCAAACGGAAACCTAAAAGACATCCCCCGCGCAGCCTCGACTCCAATACACACTACCCACCAGAAGATACGGGCAACAACCTGCCACAACAGGGTCGCCAGCCAACGCGAGACCGCTAGACCATTAGCGCATGACCGGAATCAGAATTCGCCATAAAAATAATGATGTAACCTTCGTCACGCACCGGTAATGCCGGGCATCAAATGCCCCAACCTACCCACAGTGCACTCCTAAAACACCACCAAAGAATCAAGAAATGCTATGGACTTTTAGCAGATTCCTCCACCGACCCCCAGTACTATTCCTCACCCCACCAGAGATCAGCCACCTTGCGTGACATTAGGGGGCAAAGTTGATTCACAGTTAACGGAGAGTCAACCGCAGCCGCTCTACCCAACTCTGGCAAGGCTTTAGGCCGCTTTGCCGGTACAGGACCCACCGCTGCGTCCTACCCGCCCGTCACAGCGCTACAAAGCGGATACAGAAACGCTGAGAGCCCGTGTTCCTTTCCTCGTATTGGAAAGGAGCACGGGCTCTTGTGAGCGTGTTTCAGCGAGTGAAGGCGCTAGATGCGGCCGTTCTCCTCGTCTTCGCGGCGATTAGCCTCGTTGAGCTGACGGAACATCTCCGCTTCCTCAGCGTGGTTCTCGTGGCGAATCTCATTGACGCGGGAGACGATGGACGGGTCATCGGAAGAGAAGATGCCCTGCGTCTCGGAGTCAGCCAGACCAAGCTGGTTGAGCTGCTTCGGAACCGCGGCACCGGAGTACTCGAGCGGAATCGGGTGGCCATGGTCATCCACCGGGCCAAGCGGCTGGTGGACCTCAATGAAGGCACCATTCGGCAGCTGCTTGATAACGCCAGTCTCAATACCGTGCTCCAGGACCTCACGGTCGGAGCGCTGCAGACCAACGCAGATGCGGTAGGTCATGAAGTAAGCGATCGGCGGCAGGACGATGAGGCCGATACGGCCAACCCAGGTCATCGCGTTCAGGGAGATCTGGAAGAAGTGAGCCACGTGGTCGTTACCACCGGACAGCGTCACCAGAAGGAAGAACGTGATGGCAGCCGCGCCGATAGCGGAGCGAACCGGGACATCGCGCGGGCGCTGCAAGAGATTGTGGTGGGCGTCGTCACCAGTCAGCTTCTTTTCGATGAACGGGTAAGCAAACAGCAACACAACCATCAAGCCACAGAGCAGTGCAACCCAGAAGGCGGACGGAATCGTGTAGTTGCCGATGTAAAGCTCCCATGCCGGCATGACACGAGCAACACCGTCAGTCCACAGCATGTAAATATCCGGCTGGGAACCAGCGGAAACCTGAGACGGGTTGTACGGGCCAAGGTTCCAGATGGAGTTAATCGTCATCAGACCGGAGATGAGTGCCAGCACGCCGGCAACCATCATGCCCATGCCAATGGCCTTGGTGGCGAAGACCGGCATAATGCGGACGCCAACAACATTGTTCTCAGCGCGGCCCGGTCCAGGGAACTGGGTGTGCTTCTGGAACCAGACCATGATGAGGTGAGCTGCAATCAGGCCCAGAATGATGCCCGGGATAACCAGCACGTGCAGGATGTAGAAGCGGTCCAGCATCAGGTCGGACGGAAAGTCGCCACCGAAGATAGCCCAGTGCAGCCAGGTACCGATGATCGGCAGGCCCAGGATGATGGCGGACATGATTCGCAGACCAACACCGGAGAGCAGATCATCCGGAAGGGAGTAGCCGAGGAAGCCCTCGACCATGCCCAGCAGGATAAGCGCACAACCGATAATCCAGTTTGCCTCACGCGGGCGACGGAACGCACCGGTGAAGAAGATGCGCAGCATGTGGGCAATCATGGACATCATGAACATGAGTGCTGCCCAGTGGTGCATCTGGCGGACGAAGAGGCCGCCGCGGACCTCAAAGGAAATATCCAGCGCCGTTGCATAAGCGCGGGACATCTCGACGCCGTTCAGCGGAGTGTAGCCGCCGTCGTAGATGACCTTCGTGATGGAAGGATCGAAGAACAGCGCCAAGTAGATGCCGGTCAGCACCAAGATGATGAAGCTGTACAGTGCCATCTCACCGAGCATGAAGGACCAGTGAGTGGGAAAGACTTTGTTGAGCTGGGTACGCAGGACGCCGGCAGCGGAGTACCGCTCGTCCATGTTGTTACCCATCTGTGCAAGTTTGTTACTCATTATGACTTACGCTCCCAGAATGCAGGTCCGACGGGCTCGATGAAGTTGCCCTTTGCAATGAGGTAGCCCTCTTCGTCCACGTCAATCGGCAGCTGCGGCAGCGCACGGGCGGCCGGGCCGAAGACCGGCTTGCCGTAGTGCAGTGCATCGAACTGCGACTGGTGGCACGGGCAAAGAATGCGGTTGGTCTGAGCCTCGTACAACGAGGTCGGGCAACCAATGTGGGTACAAATCTTGGAGTAGGCGTAGTAATCGCCGTAGTGGAAGTCTTCCTGACCCTTGCGCTCGATGGCCTTCTTGGCATCATCGTTGCGCAGGCGGATGAGCATCACGGCGTTACGGTTGCCATGGATGGAGTGCATGTGGTTGGTGTAGACATCCTTATCCTCGGAGTACTCAGCACCATCGTTGACGTCCTCAGCAGCCAACGGGAAAACAGTCTCCATACCACCGGCAGCGAGGTCCTCCGGACGCACACGCACCAGGCGGGTGACACCGCGGGTGGTGTAGTGAGAGCCGGACTCACCCTCGTGCTTCTCGGCGATGGTACCGGTGTCGCGAGCGAGGTAGAGCTTGACGCCCTTCTCGTGCATGGTCCAACCGGAGGTCCACAGGGTGCCGTCACCGGTGTAGTCCAGGTCGTGGCGCTTCTTCCACGGGTTGTTGATAGCGCCGCCGAGCGGAGCGATGACGGTAAGGCCGAAGAGAACGCCAGCACCACCGAGCAGACCCATGATGGTCTTACGACGACCCAAGGTCGAGGTGGTCCAGGAGTCATTCAGCAGCGCGGTCAGCGTGCGACGGTCAACCTCTTCGGAAGGACCATCGTGGCGACGCTGAACGGAGATCTCCTCCGGGAGAATCTTCTTGACGTACTGAACAATGGCGAAGCCCAGGCCCAGAATGCACAGGCCGGAAGTCAGGCCCAGCAGCGGGGTGTAGAGCGTGTGCCACCATAGGCCGTCCTCCCCCAGCATCTTGTACTGCCACGGCCAGAAGAGATAAACGCCAAGGAAGGCGATGCCCATCAGTACAGAAATGAACAGCCAGAAGGTGACATTGCCGGCGGCGCGCTTCTCAGCGGGGTCACCCTCGACCGGGAAGCGTTCCTTGCGGAATGCGACGGTGACGTCGTCAAGCTCGGTGCCGAGCGCTGCGAGCTCGTCGTTGCTCATAGCATCGAGCTCTTTGCGAGAGTAATTCTTCTTTACGTTGCTCATGAGCGAGATCCAATCCACATAGCGGCAACGCACAGAAGGCTGATGCCGATGATCCACATTGCCAGGCCCTCAGCCACTGGGCCGAGACCGCCGAGCGACCAGCCGGCCGGGGACGGGGTTTCCTTTGCAGACTTGAGGTAGGCGATGATGTCCTTCTTCTCGTCTGCGGTCAGCTGACGGTCAGAGAACTTCGGCATGTTCTGCGGACCGGTCAGCATTGCCTGGTAGATCTCCTGCTCGTTGGCCGGAGCCAGCGGCGGGGCAAACTTACCGGAGGACAGCGCGCCGCCCTTGCCGGTGAAGTTGTGGCAGGACGCGCAGTTCATGCGGAAGAGCTCAGAACCCTTAGCTACGTCCTCTGCCTGAATCTGCCCGTTGTAGTTAGCGCCGCGCAGGGATTCCTGCGCAACGGAGCCGTCCTCGTTGTAGACGATATCGGCACCGCCACCGTTGGCAGCAACATAAGCGGCAAGCGCCAGGGTTTGCTGCTCGGTGTAGCGCGGAGTCTTGCGCTCAGCCTGAGCGTCGTTAGACATCATCGGCATGCGGCCGGAGTGAACCTGGAAGTACACGGAGCCGGCGCCAATGCCAACGAGGGACGGGCCGCGGTCCTGGATGCCCTGCAGGTTAGCGCCGTGGCAGGTAATACAAGCGACTTCGTAGATGTCCTTGCCCTCTTGAACGAGTGCCTGGTCATCCTTTGCGGCTGTAGCCACCTGCGCGTCAGGGGTCAAGGCAGAAGCCAAGACGCCAGCGCCGGTAAGGCCGATGCTCAGCGCAAAGACGCCAGCCAGCGTGCGCTTCGCCTTGCGGCGACGGCGGGTCTTCTTAGCCGCGGCAGTGGTGTCTTCCACTGCGGCGGGCTGCTGGATGTTATCCATCATTTTCCTTTAGATAACTCGTACATGGAAATGAATGGCTGTAGGCCGGTTGCTCCCCGGCGACTACGGCCTACTGAACTAGGTAGATGACTACGAACACGCCGATCCACACAACGTCAACGAAGTGCCAGTAGTAGGACACTGCCATTGCCGCGGTGGCCTGTGCAGGCGTGAACTTGGAGCGGGCGATGCGCGCCAAGATGATTCCGAAGGAAATCAGACCCGCAGTCACGTGAGCCGCGTGGAAGCCGGTCAGAATGTAGAAGACCGAACCGAACACGCTGGACTGAACAGTGACACCAGCCATGATCAACTCTGTCCACTCGAACGCCATGATGCCTAGGAAGACAACACCCAACGCGATGGTCACCGAGTACCAGAGTCGGAGCTTGTATACGTCACCCCTTTCTGCTGCAAACACGCCGAACTGAGAGGTCACGGAGGAAAGAACCAGGACTGTCGTAATGATGAAGCCCATCGGCACGTTGATGTGCGCGGTGTGCTCAGCCCAGTCACCCTCCTGGCCGTTCGCACGCGAGGTGAACCACATCGCGAACAGTCCAGCAAAGAACATCAATTCCTGAGACAGGAACACGATGGTGCCAACGCTGACCATGTTGGGTCGGTTCAGCGCGGCAACACGTGGTGCTGCCATACCTTGGTTAGAAACTACGCTCGTCACGCATAACAGTATGGCTGGTCTAGCCGCATAAGTCATCTCATTTCCCCCCGATTTTTTTGAGGCCAGAGCATAGACCTTCACTATCTTCAGCTCGTCCTGAGTCCCCAAATCATTCAGGAAATAGTTGGGAACTTTTCACCGCGCTTTACGACGCCCCATCCCTGCAGGTAGTGCAACGTACTAACGAAGACGGCAAGCATTCAAAGCACGTCAACTACCCGGAGCCCGTCCGCCAGAGCTACTTCCCCATGACGTGCCCTAATGAGATAAATCACACCCCCGCTCGGCCGCGTAAGTGCAGGACTGCAACTTTCGGATGACCCCCGTAAAAACGCACGTTAACGTGCTGGAATTCCTACGGCCGACCTGCTCCCAGCCATCCTGGTACCCCAAGCCCTTCCCCAGTCTGCCGGGCTACACAAATTTTTTTTGGGGCCTCCGGGAACTTTTTGCAACGCTTCGCGACGCCTTGAAGATCGACAAGGCCCCCGCCACGTTGTGTGGCAGGGGCGTGAGAAGTCGTGGCGCTAAATCGCGCGGCAGGAGTGGCTAAGCCTTAGTGCTTTTCCTTCGGAAGACCGTACTGCAGGGACAGGCCGGTAACGGACGTCACGAGCAAGACAGCACCCAGAATAATCATCCAGAAGTAAAGGAAGATGATGCCAAGACCCAGCACCGCGATGGAGCCGGTCATGCACAGCGGCCAAATGGAGCTCGGAGAGAAGAAGCCGAGAATACCAGCTCCGTCTTCAGTCTCCGCTTCCTCCCAATCTTCCGGAGTGACGTCAACGCGGTTATCGGTGAAGTGGAGGTAGCCGCCCAGCATGATGCAGAGCAGCATGGCAAGGACCATGCCGACGATGCCGACCCACTCGGTGCCGTATAGGTAGCCATCATCCTTGACGTAGTTAACACCAATGATGTAGACGATGAGCGACACGAAGAGGTAGGTCGCAATTGCGTAAAAGACCTTAGATGTTGCACGCATTGTGTATCAGTTCCTTTTCTTATGCCGCAGACGAGGTGTCAACGAAGTTGTCGGCATCGCGGGTATCGCGCAGCGAGTTGAACGGAGTAGTGGTAACTGCGTAAGGCTCTTCACCAATGTACTCAAGGGCCTCGGCGTTGGTTGCCTGCGGATTCTCCTCACGGAACTTGAGGTACTCGTTAAAGTCCGCGCGGTCAACGGTGCGGATCTCGAAGTTCATCATGGAGTGGTAGGTACCGCACATCTCAGCACAGCGGCCGACGAAGGCACCCTTTTCCTCAATCTTCTCAACCTGGAAGCGACGCTCCTGGGAGTTCTTCTCCGGGTGTGCGTAGGCATCGCGCTTAAACAGGAACTCCGGAACCCAGAATGCGTGGGAAACGTCACCGGAGGCAAGACGGAACTCAATCGGAGTGTCTACCGGGAGAACCAGAACCGGAACCTCTTCGGTGGTACCGACGGTCTCAATCTTGTTGAAGTTGAGGTAGGAAATGTCGCCCATGGACTTACCGTGAATCGGGTTGGGGTTCGCAGTACCCTCTGGATCCACAGCAGATTCCTCAGCGAGCTTCTGGCGCTCAGTATCGGCGCCATTGTAATTCTCGCCATCAACCTTGTTCTCGGCGTAACCAAACTTCCAGTTCCACTGGAAGGCAGTCACGTCAACGGTGACCTCAGGGTTCTTATCCAAGGCCGTAACCTTCTGCTGTGCCTGAACGGTGAAGAAGAACAGGCCCATAATGATAAGGATCGGAATGATGGTCAAAGCCATCTCCAGCGGCACGTTGTACTGCAGCTGCTTCGGGAACTCGCCCTTGCCAGCCTTCTCAGCCTTCTTCGCGCTCCAACGGAAAATGGCGGTGAGGAAGAGACCCCACATAATAAAGCCGATGATCCATGCAGCAACCCAGACCCAGATCCAGAAGTTGTACATCGAGTGAGCCTCAGGGGTAACACCCTTCGGCCAACCCATACCTAGGAGATTTTCAACGGCCGTCGGCGCTGCGACGTCACAACCTGCCAGAGCTAGACCGCCCAGAGCGATAACGCCCGCCAAGCCTGCCTTACGGCCGAGGTTGCGTTGCTTACGCTGTCCCACGTGTGTTCTGCCTTTCTGTGCACACAAACTTCTCGAATACTCACAGAGCATTCCTACCCAATCAGGATAGAGGATCGTGCCTGAATTTCAGACCCTTTCGCTGGACTGATCAGGTGTTAGTTCCGCTCTATAAATAGTGAACGTACGGGATGTTACCGGCCCACCTGCGCAAGGTCACACCAGCTACCCCACCCTCCCCCTTCCACCTATGACTCAATTCACAAGGCGTACTGCTGTACATCATCCGAAAGTTCGCACCCTAACGGGGAACGCGGCGCGGGGTTCGCAAATCGCCGAACTCCAGCCGTAAAGTGTGTCGAGGATAGACCTTGATATATAAGGAGAAGCAAGTTTATGTGCGGACTCTGCGCGCTGCTCAGCGCCGATCGCAACGCCGCTCAACACGTGGAGGCACTCGAGCAGTCCCTCCAGTGCATGCGCCATCGCGGCCCCGACGCTGCTGGTACTTGGCATGACGATGAGGCGGCTTTTGGCTTTAACCGCCTGTCCATCATCGACCTCGAGCACTCCCACCAGCCGCTGCGTTGGGGCCCCGAAGACAACCCACAGCGCTACGCCCTCACCTTCAACGGCGAGATTTATAACTACGTCGAGCTGCGCGAAGAGCTCATCGCCGCCGGCTACACCTTTAACACCGAGGGCGATGGTGAGCCCATCGTCGTCGGCTACCATCACTGGGGCAAGGACGTAGTAGAGCACCTACGTGGCATGTTTGGCTTCGTCATTTGGGACACCGAAACGCGCACGATGTTCGCCGCCCGAGACCAGTTCGGCATCAAGCCCCTCTATTACGCCACCACGGATGCCGGCACGGTGTTCGCCTCCGAGATGAAGTGCATCCTCTCGATGGCCAATTCGCTAGGTCTAGATCTCAGCCTTGATAAGCGCGCCATCGAGCACTACACCGACCTGCAGTACGTGCCGGAACCGGAATCCCTCCACGCCAATATTCGCCGCGTCGAGTCAGGTTGCACCGTTACTCTTCGTCCCGGCGAAAAGGTCGTGTCTGAGCGCTACTTCAAGCCTCGCTTCCCTATTCAGCCCGTTAAGCAGGGCGAAGAGCAAAAGCTCTTCGACAAGATTGCACGGGCGTTGGAGGATAGCGTCGAGAAGCACATGCGTGCCGATGTAACCGTAGGTTCCTTCCTGTCCGGCGGCATTGACTCCACTGCCATTGCGGCCTTGGCCAAGCGCCACAATCCGAACCTGCTCACCTTCACTACTGGCTTCGAGCGGGAAGGCTATTCCGAGGTGGATGTCGCCGCCGAGTCTGCCGAGGCAATCGGTGTGGAGCACATCGTCAAAATTGTCTCCCCCGAGGAGTACGCCGACGCCGTCCCGAAGATCATGTGGTACCTGGACAATCCCGTTGCGGATCCTTCCCTCGTTCCGCTGTACTTCGTCGCCCAAGAGGCCCGCAAACACGTCAAGGTGGTACTTTCCGGCGAAGGCGCAGACGAGCTCTTTGGTGGCTACACCATTTACAAGGAACCGCTCTCACTGGCTCCGTTTGAGAAGATTCCTTCCCCACTGCGCCGCGGCTTGGGCAAGCTCTCGCAGGTGCTCCCCGAAGGAATGAAGGGCAAGTCCCTACTCAACCGCGGTTCCATGACCATGGAGGAGCGCTACTACGGAAATGCTCGTTCCTTCAACTTCGAGCAGCTCCAGCGCGTCCTGCCCTGGGCTAAACAGGAATGGGACCACCGCGAGGTGACCGCGCCGATTTATGCGCAGTCTCAGGACTTCGACCCCGTAGCCCGCATGCAGCACCTCGACCTGTTTACGTGGATGCGCGGCGATATCTTGGTCAAGGCCGACAAGATGAACATGGCCAACTCGCTCGAGCTGCGCGTGCCCTTCCTTGACAAGGAAGTGTTTAAGGTCGCGGAGACCATCCCCTATGACCTCAAGATTTCGCACGGCACCACCAAGTACGCGCTGCGCAAGGCCATGGAGCAGATCGTCCCGCCGCACGTGCTACACCGCAAGAAGCTGGGCTTCCCAGTTCCCATGCGCCACTGGCTGGCAGGCGATGAACTCTACGGTTGGGCCCAGGACCAGATCACGGAATCTCAGACCGAGGACATCTTCGACAAGAAGGAAGTCCTGGAGATGCTCAAGGAGCATCGCGACGGAGTATCCGATCACTCGCGCCGCCTGTGGACGGTTCTGTCCTTCATGATCTGGCACGGTGTCTTCGTGGAAGAGCGCATCGACCCCAAGATTGAGCAGCGCGATTATCCCGTAAAGCTCTAGGGGCGCCCACCCTCTTCTGTCCAACTTCCAGAAGTAGGAAACGGTACCGGGAAACCGGTACCGAAATGATTGAAGAATAAAAAGCGAAGCCCTCGCCACATGGCGAGGGCTTCGGCATATCGTCTATGTGACTTTAATTGAAGGAGTCACCGCAAGCGCAGGAACCGCCAGCGTTGGGGTTATCGATGGTAAAGCCCTGTGCCTCAATGGTGTCGGAGAAGTCAATCTTGGCACCGGTGAGGTACGGGATGGACATCTTGTCTACGACGAGGTTAACGCCGCCGATGGTGTCCACCTTGTCACCATCCAGAGTGCGGTCATCAAAGTAGAGCTGGTAGCGCAGGCCAGCGCAGCCACCCGGCTGGACGGCGATGCGCAGCGAGAGATCATCGCGGCCTTCCTGCTCAAGCAAAGACTTTGCCTTGGCAGCAGCGGCCTCGGTCAGGATAACTCCGGTTGCAGACGCGGGAGCGGTCATGGTTTCTCCTCTTATATATACGGAATTTTCTGGAGCCCACCCTACCCCCTCGCAAGAGAGGAATAAAGGATGCCTCGCAGTCGAACACTGTCGTACTCTCTTGCCACAACGCCGGCTCCCGCGGGCCTATTCCCAGTATGTCCGTGCGACCTTGTACGCTAAACAGCGTGAAACTTCCGTGGCAAAAAGATGACAAGACCTCTTCACCCGCCGAACAAACCCCGGCGCCGGAAGAGCAACCCGCCGCCGAGAAACCGCACCGCAAGGGCTACACGCCGCCGAAGGGCCGCCCTACGCCCAAGCGCGATGCGCAGGAAATCGCCCGCGGCGTCAAGCGCGATCCCCGAGGAATGTCGGAGGCGCAGCGCTACCAGCACCGCAAGGAGCTCAAGGCTTCCATGTCCAAGCAGGAGTGGAAGGAATACAAGCGCAAAGAGCGCCAAGAGTCCCGCGAGCGCAACAAGGTGGCACAGGAGCGCATGGCCGCTGGCGACGAGCGCTACCTACTCGCCCGCGATAAGGGCGAGGTCCGCCGCTACGTGCGTGATTGGGTAGATTCCCGCCGCTTCATCAACGAGTGGGTCATGCCTTTTGCCATCGTGCTGCTGGTGCTCATGTTCGTCAGCACCCGGGACCCGCGCCTGTCCCAGATCATTTCTATCGGCGCCATGGCGGTCATCGTGGTCTTCGCGGTCGAGGGCTTCTGGCTCGCGCGCAAGTGCAATAACGCCGTACGTCTCAAGTTCCCCGGCACCACCGAGGCCGGTTTTGGCCTAGGCTTCTACGCGTACTCCCGTGCCTCCCAGCCGCGTAAGTGGCGCACCCCGCGCCCGCAGGTGGAGCGCGGAGCCACCGTCTAGACCGGAGGACACATGCCTGAATTCACCGCCGTTCCCCAGCTGCGCCCTTCAACCGCAGCACAACCAAACCGCGTGGCAGAGATTGCCGCGTGGTTGACGGCAGCCCAGGATTCTCAGCAGGCTAAGCCACTTCAGCGCCCTCGCGCCATTGTTTTTCTCAGCAATCCCGCTATCGCGGTGGACACGACCGATGCCGGCGCGCTCACGCAACACTCCCCTGCTGATGAGGAACGGTGGCGCGAGAACCTCTTCAGCGCTGCGCAGCGCGCAGGGGCAGGCATAGACTTCGTCGAGTGCACCAGCGCAGAGTCCGCCAGCGCTAAGCCTGGCGCCACTTCCGCCGCCATGACCCCTGTGGAGTTCGAATCCTTCATCGATGTGGGCATGGCCACCGCAGATCGCGAGATCGATTCCGGTTCGGATCTACTCATAGCGTCGGCTCGTGGCATCGATGACGCGACCGTCGCCGCAAGCCTTATGGGCCGGATTACCCACACCGAACCGGTGGCCATCGTGGGGACGAATACGCTCGCAAGCGGTATTACGGATGCACAGTGGAAGACCCGCGTGAGCATTGTCCGTGATTGCATGTTCCGCGCCCGCAACCTGGAGGGCTGGGAAGTTGTGCAGACCATCGGCACCCCGAGTGTGGCAGCACTAGTGGGTTTCATCGCCCAAGCCACAGCGCGGAGGACGCCGGTGCTTATCGACGGCCCCCTGGCCGCCACCGCCGCCGTCCTCGCCGAGCGCACCGCCCCCGGCGTGAAAGGCTGGCTGCGCGCGGGAAGCACGACCCCCGAACCGGCGTATGCCCTCGCCCTCAAGGAGCTCGGGATTGAACCGCTACTCGATTTGAATCTAAGTGAAGGTTTCCCCCTCGGCGCGCTCGCGGCCCTGCCGCTGGTGCAGCTGGCCGCCGAGCTTGCCTAAGCGAATTGCGCTCTAAGCCTCCACCAGCGTGTGCAGCCAGCCGTGGGTATCCTCAACGGACCCGCGCTGGATACCGGTGAGGCGCTCACGCAAAGCCATCGTCGTGGCCCCTGCCTCATCGTTGTTGATGTGGAAGTCAGTATCGGTGCCCATGACGTGGCCCACCGGGGTAATGACGGCAGCGGTACCGCAGGCAAAGGCCTCCACCATCGCGCCGGAAGCAACGTCTTGCTCCCACTCCTTGTAGGTGATGCGACGCTCTTCGACCTTCAAACCCATATCTTCGGCCACCTGCAGCAGGGACTTGCGGGTAATGCCCGGCAGCAGCGAACCCGACAACGCCGGGGTTACCAGAGTCTGGTTGCCCTCTTCGCCGTAGACAAAGGCCAGGTTCATGCCACCCATCTCCTCGATGTAGGTGCGGTCGAGGGCGTCCAACCACACCACCTGGTCGCAGCCCTTCTCCGCTGCCTGCGCCTGGGCGAGCAGGGAGGCCGCGTAGTTGCCGGCAAACTTGGCCGCACCCGTGCCGCCGGGAGCGGCGCGAACATAGTCGGTGGATAGCCAGACGGACACCGGCTTGATGCCGCCGGAGAAGTACGCGCCGGCCGGGGAGGCGATGACGACATAGCGGTAGGAGTGTGCCGGGTGCACGCCCAGGGACACATCGGTAGCGATCATGAAGGGGCGGAAGTACAGAGCTGCTTCGCCACCGGCTTCGGGGACCCAGGCCTGGTCGACGTCGACAAGCTGGCGCAGGGACTCAATGAACTCTTCTTCCGGGAGCTGCGGCATAGCCATACGCTCCGCGGAAGCCTGCAGACGCTGTGCGTTCTGCTCCGGGCGGAAGGTGGCGATGCTGCCATCGGGCTGGCGGTAGGCCTTGATGCCCTCGAAGATAGCCTGGCCGTAATGGAAGACGGTCGACGCTGGATCCATGCTGAACGGCGCGTAGGGGCGCACCTGCGCGTCATGCCATCCCTTGTCCTCGGTCCAGTCAATCGTCACCATATGGTCGGTGAAGTATTTGCCAAAGCCCGGGTTAGCCAAAATCTCCTGCAGGCGCTCCGGGGAGGTGGGGTTTTCAGTTCGCGTCACGGTGTAATTCAACATGTTTCATAGCGTACTCCCCCAACACCTATAGATATGCAGAAATGCCTTAGCGGCGTAGTCACCCCTTGAGCGCATCGCCCCTGACGCGTTCCACATCATGGACACGGGTAGGGTGTGAGGAGTATCCCATTGTCACTTTTCTCAAGGAGGACATCGTGGCTTCTACCACGTTCGAATTGCCCGCACGCGGCTCTTTCCCCACCGTTGAGCTGGCCAAGAAGGCCCCCAAGCAGGCGGACGCCCTGTTGATCGCAACCTTTGCTGGCGAGGATGGGCTCGAGGTGCCGGGTACCTCCCTACTCGGCTCTTCGGCGCTGCACTCAACGTATGAGGCGCTCACCGCAGTGGGGGCGACGGGCAAGGCTGGGGAAATCGTGAAGGTCCCCGCCCCGCAAAAGGCGGGCGCCGCACAGGTCATCGCGCTGGGTTTGGGCGGCGTCGAGGAACTCGACGATGAAGCACTGCGCCGCGCCGCAGGCAGCGCCGCCCGTGCCACGACTGGCGTGGGCACCATCGTGACCACCCTCGCGGACTTCGGTGTGAGCGCCGCCGTCGAAGGCCTCATCCTTGGCGGCTACGCCTACCGCGGCATCCGCTCCACCGAGCTCACTAAGAAGGAACAGCCAGCAACCTTCGTCGTCGTGGCTGATAAGTCCGCCTCCGAGGAGTTCGAGGCCGCTCGCACCGTGGCAGAGTCTGTCTTGTTCACCCGTGACTTGGTGAATACCCCGGCGAACGAGCTCTACCCGGAGTCCTACGCCGCCATCATTTCCAGCCAGGCCAAGGAAGCCGGGCTTGACGTCGAGGTGCTCGATGAAAAGCAGCTGGCAAAGCAGGGCTTCGGTGGCATCGTGGCTGTGGGTAAGGGCTCGGCCCGCCCGCCGCGCCTGGTGCGCCTGAGCTGGAAGCCCAAGAAGGCCAAGAAGCACGTGGCTCTTGTGGGCAAGGGCATCACCTTCGATACCGGCGGTATTTCCTTGAAGCCGGGCAACGGTATGTGGGACATGATCTCGGACATGGGTGGCTCGGCTGCCATGGCTGCCACCATTATCGCGGCTGCCAGGTTAAAGCTGCCGGTCCAGATCACCGCTACCCTGCCGCTGGCTGAGAACATGCCGGGCTCTGGCGCCACCCGCCCGGGCGATGTCATTACCCACTACGGTGGCCTGACCTCAGAGGTGCTCAACACCGACGCCGAGGGCCGCCTCGTGCTTTCCGACGCCATTGCGCGCGCCAGCGAGGACAAGCCCGACTACCTCATCGAGACCGCTACTCTTACCGGCGCGCAGATCGTGGCGCTGGGCTCTCGCACAGCGGGCGTTATGGGCTCCGAGGTCTTCCGCGATCGCATCGCCGAAATCGGCCGCGAGGTGGGCGAAAACGCGTGGGCCATGCCGCTGCTGGAGGAGCACGACGAGGAGATTAAGTCCCAGGCCGCGGACATCCGCAACATCAACGCCAAGCGCGAGGGCGGCATGGAGTTCGCCGGCACCTACCTAAAGCAGTTCGTAGGCGAAGGCATCGAGTGGGCACACATCGATATCGCCGGCCCCTCCTGGAACGGTTCCGCTCCGCGCGGCTACACCCCGAAGCGCGCCACCGGCGTACCGGTGCGCACCGTGGTGGCAACGCTGCGCGAGATCTCCGAGTCCTAATCTCGTGTGGGCGGCTTCAATTCGGCCCCTCGTGTGTGCGGCTTCAGGCCGCTCACACCTCTTCGCCGGCGATGACGTAGTCCTCCTTGTCCGCCAGCGGGAGGACGGTGCCGTCGGACATGGCGCGGTCGGTGACGACCCCGTTATCGTCGACAAGCGCCACCTCGTTGCCGCCCTCGCGCAGCCGGCGCAGGCCTTCCTTGAGCATGCGCCGGCCCACCGTGTGCAGGCCGGAAACCTGCGAGAAGTCCAGCGCTAGGCGCTTGCCGGAGAATTGGCGTTCCTCCAGCTCGTGGAGGATGGCCTCCGTGGCGGTGAAGTTGATGTGACCCTGCAGGCGGATAATCGCGGTCTCTTCATCCTCGTCGACGCTGCGCACCGGGTGCACGCCGAAGCGGTTCTCCGTGGACATCAGGTGCAGGCCCATGTCCGAGGAGAGCTCACGGAAAATCGCGGTGCCACGCACGCTATTTCCCTGCTCGTCGAGGCGCGGCGAGAACGTCGCCACACCAATCTGCCCCGGCAGCGTACCAATGAGCCCGCCGGCCACACCCGACTTAGCGGGGATTCCCACTTCCGCCATCCACCGCCCCGCGCCGTCATACATGCCACACGAACTCATCACTGCCAAGGTCATGCGGCACACATCGGCGTCCAGAATCTTCTCCCCCGTCACCGGCTGGCGCCCGCCATTGGCCAAGGTCGCGGTCATGACGGCGAGGTCGCGCACGTCGACCGACAGCGCGCACTGCGAGGTATAGGACAGTACCGCGTCGTGAGCATCGTCCTGAATGATCTCATAAGAACGCAGCATGTGCGCGAGCGAAAGGTTTCGTTCGGCGTGCTCGAGCTCGGAGTCACACAGGCGCTTATCGACGTCTACCTCGCGCCCCGCCAGCTGCGAGACGAAGCTACGTATCTTTTCCACGCGGTCCTCCACGGAGGAATCCACACCGTTGATGAGCTGGTTGACCACAATGGCGCCGGCGTTAATCATCGGGTTTACCGGACGGTGGTCTTTGGCTAGGGAAAGCTCGTTGAAAGCCTGCCCAGAGGGCTCGAGGCCGACGACATCACGCACCGCATCTAAGCCCAACTCACTCAAAGCGAGCGCGTAGACGAAGGGTTTTGAGATGGACTGGATGGTAAAGCGGTTCTCCGCATCGCCAGCGCTGTACAGGTGCCCCGTCACAGAGCACAGGGCTACGCCGAGTTGCTCAGGGTTTGCGCTGGCCAGCTCCGGGATATAGTCCGCGACCTCGCCGGAATCGTGGTCGTGAACGCGGTCGAGGATTTTTTGTAGATAAAAAGGAATCGGTGATTTCATCGGCATCCAGCCTATAGAATTACCGCGTATGAAGCCTGCACTCATCATCGTTGACGTCCAACATGACTTCTGCCCTGGCGGCGCACTTGCCACCGAAAAAGGCAACGAGGTGGCCGACCGCATCGGTGCCCTTCAGCCTAGCTATGACACCGTCGTAGCTACCCAGGACTGGCACATCGATCCAGGCAGCCACTTCTCCGAATCGCCCGACTTCGTCGATTCCTGGCCAGTGCACTGCGTTGCCGATTCCTTTGGCGCCGCCATGCACGAATCCATCGGCGCCGCCCAAGCCTACTTCCGCAAAGGCGAATACACCGCTGCGTATTCCGGGTTCGAAGGCGCGGCCGATGGTGTGTCATTGGCAGACTGGTTGCGCGAGCACAACATCACCGCCGTGGACATCGTTGGCATCGCCACCGATCACTGCGTGCGGGCCACGGCGCTCGACGCAGTTAAGGAAGGCTTCGCCGTCCGCGTTCTGGCACGCTACTGCGCACCTGTCGATGAGTCCCGTGGCGCCGCCGCGCTTGCCGAGCTCGCGGATGCGGGCGCAACCATCGTGAAGGACTAGTCCTTATTCTGCTGCTGGCGCTTCTCAAAGCGCTCGCGGCGTTCACGCTGCTCTTCCCTCTTGCGCAGGATGCGCTCGCGTTCAATGCGCTCACGCATGCGCTGCGGATAGCCGGTCTCCTCGACGTCATAGACATCGCATCGAAGCAGCTTGGCTACCGCATCGATCCCTTTCGGCCCGCCGATACGGCGGCGGATGAAGGCGCCGTTCTCATCAACTACGACCACGGACATCTCGTTGACCACGGTTTCCGGCTCAACGAAGGCCTCGATATATGCGCGTCCCTGTGCCCAGGTTTGAAGCTCCCGGGCGTCTTCTGCGCGAATCGTCTCCCCCGGTGCGCGGGGCGGGCGCAGCTGGGACTTAGAGCTGTTGCGGCGGAAGGGGTTGAACATGGCTCTTTAGCCTACCGGAGGCATCCTTGAGCCCCTTCGTGCGGAGGATGCCCTAATTCACCCCACCCGTGCGCGCCTTTTATAAACACGCTGTAGAATCGAACACTAGCGTTTCAATAATTCCAACTTTCGAGGAGTCTTAATACTTATGGCACACTCTGTTGTGATGCCCGAACTGGGCGAATCTGTAACCGAAGGCACGATTACCCAGTGGCTGAAGTCCGTCGGCGACACCGTTGAGGTCGACGAGCCTTTGCTCGAGGTCTCCACCGACAAGGTCGACACCGAAATCCCGTCCCCGGTCGCCGGCACCATCCTCGAAATCAAGGCAGAGGAAGATGACACCGTAGACGTGGGCGAGGTCATCGCCATCATCGGTGACGAGGGCGAGTCCGCACCGGCTGCTGAGGAGTCGGAGGATTCCTCCGAGAAGGCCGAGGAGACTCCGGACAAGCCTGCTGAGGACGCTGAGTCCGAGGCCCCTGCTGCTTCTGGTGACGCCACCGACGTAGAGATGCCGGAGCTCGGTGAGTCCGTCACCGAGG
>NZ_KV802447.1:0-455 GCF_001810695.1 Corynebacterium sp. HMSC065D07 | reverse complement strand
CCCATTACGTTGTTGGCAGTTCCGCTTGAAGGAACTCAGGATTCGTACTCCTAGCCCCATGCTGGGGCAGGTTATGTTTGTCTGCGTTCCTTCTGCCTTGGGGCAGTGGAACTAGTCGCTGGCTTCGGTATGGCTTGTTTTCGTCCCTGTCTGAAAATGATCCGGGGGGTGATGCCGCCGAAGGCAGTGGCATACTCCAGACTGCTAATAGGAACCTGACCCGCACAGAATGTGCGAGGTCTCAAAGTAATGTGGATGCCAGCGTGAAGTATGTCCGACCACCAGCGATGAAATAAGTCCCATACTCATTCAATTCGCTAGGAGGTCTGGCATGACCTACGACTATGTCATCGGCATGGACGTCGGTAAATACTTTCACCACGCTTGCGTCTTAGATATCGACGGCACCCAGGTGCTATCTAAGCGCATCAACCAAAACGAAAAATCCCTGCGCG
>NZ_KV802446.1:0-210 GCF_001810695.1 Corynebacterium sp. HMSC065D07 | reverse complement strand
TACCTGCTGGACCCCTACAGTGGGGATGTTATCTGGCTTTTCGCTGACGGTACCTGGACCATCAACGAAGCAGAAGGACCCCTGGCACCAAAACAAAAACGGTGGGCGCAAACAGTCGCCCAACACATCACCGCCACCAGGAAACGTGTGCGCGAAGAAGCCCAACACCTCAAACAAGAACTCGACGACTACGCACAACAACAAGCCAAA
>NZ_KV802445.1:0-234 GCF_001810695.1 Corynebacterium sp. HMSC065D07 | reverse complement strand
CGGATTCGACTGCCCCGAAGAATCCGATTAAGAAGTTTGACGAGGCCGATAAAATCGCAGTCGTCCACGCCAGACAACAGTTAATGGAGCAAGGCTTGGATTATGGGCCTTGGTCGATCTACTACTTTTTGTTCGACACTGTAGGCGCAGATTACACCCCATCGCGTTCTACAATCGCCTCGTGGCTGCATGAACTGGGGTTTGTTGATGCCAATGCCCGCAAACGGCCACGCA
>NZ_KV802444.1:391-37701 GCF_001810695.1 Corynebacterium sp. HMSC065D07 | reverse complement strand
AAAATCAACGCACTCTAAAACCGGAAGGGCCGCTAAAGGATACAAAAGGGTATCAAGACGAAGAAAGCTCCCCACGGTCAACCGTGGGGAGCATCTATTTTGCTAGTAGCTGAGGCCGCAAGGAACCTCAGCCCAGGGAGTAATGGACTAGAAGCCCATACCGCCCATTGCGTCAGCGTCCGGCATGCCAGCGCCTGCACCAGCCGGCTCCGGCTTGTCAGCCACAACCGCCTCAGTGGTCAGGAACAGAGCCGCGATGGACGCGGCGTTCTGCAGAGCAGAGCGGGTGACCTTGACCGGGTCATTGATGCCCGCAGCCATCAGGTCCACGTACTCGCCAGAAGCGGCGTTGAGGCCCTGGCCAGCCGGCAGGGACGCAACCTTGTCGGCAACAACGCCCGGCTCCAGGCCAGCGTTCTGAGCAATCTGCTTCAGCGGAGCAGACAGTGCCTCGCGGACGATCTTGACGCCGGTTGCCTCGTCACCGGTGAGGTCGGAGAGGGAATCCAGCACCTCAGCAGCCTGAAGCAGAGCCACGCCGCCGCCGGCGACGATGCCCTCCTCAACAGCAGCCTTGGCGTTGCGCACGGCATCCTCGATGCGGTGCTTACGCTCCTTGAGCTCAACCTCGGTAGCGGCACCAACCTTGAGGACTGCCACACCGCCGGCCAGCTTGGCCAGGCGCTCCTGCAGCTTCTCGCGGTCGTAGTCGGAATCGGAGTTCTCGATCTCGGCGCGGATCTGCTTGATGCGGCCGTCGATCTGCTCCTGGGAGCCAGCACCCTGAACGATGGTGGTCTCATCCTTGGTCACGACAACCTTGCGTGCCTGGCCGAGGTACTCGAGCTCGGTGGTCTCCAGGGAGAGGCCGACCTCCTCGGAAATGACCTGGCCGCCGGTGAGGATAGCCATGTCCTGCAGGGTGGCCTTGCGGCGGTCACCGAAGCCCGGAGCCTTCACAGCAACAGACTTGAAGGTGCCGCGGATCTTGTTGACCACGAGGGTGGACAGGGCCTCGCCCTCAACATCCTCAGCGATGATCAGCAGCGGCTTGCCGGTCTGCATAACCTTCTCCAGCAGCGGCACGAGGTCCTTGATGTTGGAGATCTTGGAGGAGACGAGCAGGATGTACGGATCCTCAAGGACTGCCTCCTGGCGCTCCATATCGGTAGCGAAGTAACCGGAGATGTAGCCCTTGTCGAAGCGCATACCTTCGGTGACCTCGAGGTCAACGCCGAAGGTGTTGGACTCCTCAACGGTGATAACGGAATCCTTGTTCACGGAGCCGTTGCCCACGGTGTACATAGCCTCAGCGATCTTCTCGCCGATTGCCGGGTCAGCAGCGGAGATACCTGCGGTGGTAGCGATCTCTTCCTGGGTCTCTACTTCCTTCGCGGAGGAGAGCAGGGAGTCTACAACCTTCTTGGTGGCGGCCTCGATGCCGCGCTTGATGCCCATCGGGTTGGAACCAGCGGCTACGTTGCGCAGGCCCTCACGAACAAGCGCCTGTGCCAGAACGGTAGCGGTGGTGGTGCCGTCACCGGCGACGTCATCGGTCTTCTTGGCAACTTCCTTGACCAGCTCAGCGCCGATCTTCTCGTACGGGTCCTCGAGTTCGATCTCGCGCGCGATGGAGACACCGTCGTTAGTAATGGTCGGGGCGCCCCAGGACTTCTCCAGGACGACGTTGCGGCCCTTGGGGCCGAGGGTGACCTTGACGGCGTCGGCAAGCGTGTTAAGACCACGCTCGAGGCCGCGACGTGCCTCTTCATCGAAGGCAATGATCTTTGCCATGTGTTTGTGCTCCTTAAGCTTTGTTGAGGACGACACTCACGTCTGATCTATGACGGACGCCCGCGACGGCACGGCTGGCGAGTGTTCTCCAGCCCCAACCACATAGATGACTCTGTTTATTTCTGGCACTTGCCATGTGGAAGTGCTAGCGACCATTCTGGCACTCAGACCTAGCGACTGCAAGGTTCAACACGAACGCTATAAGCGAACGGGCGGTGCAAAAGCACCGCCCGTTAATACGAACCGCCCGCTAAATCGAACCGTCCATTAAACCGAAGCCCTAGCTCCGCTTAAGCCTCGGCCTTCTTCGCCGTCCACTTGTACGCCGCAGCAATGCCGCCAACGAAGAGGATGACGCCGACGATCTTGGCAGCGGTTCCGCCCTCGAAGATCTCCAGCGGGGACTCGCCGCCCGACGCCGCGATGATGCCGGCGTTGACCACGCCGAAGAGGGACTCACCGACGATGAGGCCAGTGGCCAGCAGCGTGCCCATGCGCTTAGCAAAGTCCGGCTTGGACTGGCGTGCCGCCCAGCGGTTGTAGAAGGCCCCCAAGATGGCGCCAATCGGAACCACAATCGTGATGGCCGCCGGCAGGTACATGCCCATGCCCACCGCCAGCGGGGACAGGGAGTACTTGTCGGTGAAGTGGCGCAGGCACTCGTCGACGATGATGATGACGGCGCCGATCGCCGCACCCAGACCGATGAGATCCCACGGCAACGAGTTATCAAAAATACCGGATGCCACCGAGGACATCAGCGCGGCCTGCGGTGCAGCCAGTGCGTCCTCACCGGCGCCCTCCATGCCCTGGAAACCAAAGCCGGTGAGCATGACCTGCAGAATCGGCGGAATCACCAAGGAGCCGAAGAGGACACCGATGATGAGCGCTACCTGCTGCTTCCACGGCGTCGCGCCAACCAGCTGACCGGTCTTGAGGTCCTGCAGGTTGTCATTGGAAATCGTCGCAATGCCGAAGACGATGGCCGCGGTAAACAGCGTGTAGGCCACCAGCGAGAGCGGCTCCGCATCCGTACCGCGCGTCACGGCGGCAATCAGCAATGCGGCGGTGATGACCGCGATGATGCCGATAGATGAGATCGGCGAGTTGGACGCACCAATGAGACCAGCCATGTAGCCACACACCGACGCGATAACGAGGCCCACAAGCAAGGTAAAGAGTACGGAGACCGTGATGAGGACGGCCATGTGGTCATGAATATCGGTGCCGCGCACGAAGTTCCACAGCAGCAGTCCAATCGGGACCATGAGAAGAAGGATCGTGCCAACGACATACGGTGCCGGAATATCGCGCTCCTCCACCGCCACCTGGTGGCCGTCCTTGCGGTTACGGGAGGAAGCGAAGGACTCAGCCATGCCCTTGACAATCGGACCGGAAATCTTGATCAGCGTCCAAATGGCGGCGATGGCCATGGTACCCACGCCGATGAAGCGGATCCTGTCGGAGAAGACCGTGTCGACGGTGTCCATGATCGTGGCCGGGTCACTCAGTGCCTCCCCACCGGTGAGGATGGGAAGCAGGATGAGGTAGGAAATGACCACGCCGACGAGCATGGCGATACCCACCGCCAAGCCCACGAGGTGGCCCACACCGACCAACGCCAGGGACAGGGAGGTGCCGAGCGTCGTCGCACCCGAGCCCAGCTTGAAATAGGTGGCCACCTCAGAGGCTGCAGCCTTCATCGCGGCAAGCAAAGCCATGACGGCGGAAAGGATGCCACCAAAGACGATGACGCGCAGGCCCTTCGCGTTTTCCTCGTGCGCGGCCTCGCCGTCCTCGCCGGAGCTATCGCCCACCTTGAGGACCTCGGCCGCGGCCACGCCCTCCGGGTAGGGCAGATCGGAGCCCGTCACCAGCGCACGGCGCAGCGGGATGGAGTACATCACGCCGAGCACGCCACCGATGGCGCACACCGCGGCGGTATCGACGAAGGAGAAGCCCTGCCAGTAGCCCACCATGACCAGGCCGGGGAGCACGAAGATGATGGCGGACAAAGTGCCGGCTGCCGACGCGATGGTCTGCACAATGTTGTTCTCTTTGACGTTGTGCCCGGCGAAGCGGCGCAGCACCGCCATAGAAATCACGGCAGCGGGAATGGACGTGGCAAACGTCAGACCCACCTTGAGGCCCAGATACACGTTGGCGGCGGTAAAAATGAGAGTGATGAGCCCACCAATGATGATGCCCCGGAGCGTGAGCTCGCGAACCGTGGACTGGGAACCTTCGGCGGTGGTAGTCGCCATGTCAGGTCCTTTCTAAAAGAATTTGGACTAGAACCATGAATACATTACTACCTAACGCTCGGCAGGCCGATTCGAGGATGCGAGTAGGTTGGAGGGCATGAGCAACATTTCTGAGTTTGTCAGCAACGACCGCGATACGATTTTCCAGCAACTCAAGGAGCTCGTCTCCTTCAATTCCGTCCACAACGAGCCGGGCCTCGAGGACCAGCCCGCGAAGGCTGCCGAGTGGGTTCAGGCCGCGCTTGTCGACGCCAACTTCACCCCCGAAGCCATCACCACCGCTGATGGTTCCACGGCGATCGTCGCCAAGCGCCCCGGCAAGGAGGGCGCGAAGACGGTGCTGCTGTACTCGCACTACGACGTGGTTCCTGCCGGAAACCCCGACGCGTGGGACTCCGATCCTTTCACCCTGACTGAGCGCGAGGGCCGCTGGTACGGCCGCGGCGCCGCGGACTGCAAGGGTAACGTGGCCATGCACCTCGCCGCGCTGCGCGCGCTCGACGCTCACGGTGGAACCGATCTCAACCTCACCGTGCTCATCGAGGGCTCTGAGGAACGCGGCGGCGAGGGCCTGTCCGCGCTCATCGAACAGCGCCCGGAGCTCTTCGCCGCCGACGCCATCCTCATCGCCGACGCCGGCAACGCCAAGGCAGGCGTGCCGACCCTGACCACCTCCCTGCGCGGCGGCTCCCAGATCAACGTCAAGGTCTCCACCCTCAACTCGGCTGTGCACTCCGGCCAGTTCGGCGGCGCGGCTCCCGACGCCGTCAAGGCCCTTATGCGTGCGTTGGATTCCTTAACGGATGAGTACGGCCGCACGACTATCGACGGCGTCGATTGTGAGGGCACCTGGCCGCTGGCCGAGGGCCAGGACACCGCCTACCGCGAGGAGGATTTCCGCGCCGACGCCCAGATGCTCGAGGGCACTGAGATCATGGGCGCGAAGGATCCGGCAGGCGCCACCGCCATCGCGGACATGATCTGGGCCCGCCCCGCCGTGACCGTGACCGGCTTTACCTCCACCCCGGTCTCCGAGGCGGTCAACGCCGTGCCCGCTACCGCCGAAGCCAACATCAACCTGCGCACCCCCGCCACCATGGATCCCCGCTCCACCGCGGAGGCAGTGGCCGAGCACCTGAAGAAGCACATTCCGTGGGGCGCGCACATCGAGGTCACCATCCTCGAGGCCAACCTGGGCTTCGAAACCGATCCGTCCAAGCCCGCCGTCGCCCTGCTCGGTGAGTGCCTGGGCGAGGCCTACGGTTCCGAGACCATCACCCAGGGCATGGGCGGCTCCATCCCGCTGACCGTGGAGCTGCAGGAGAAGCACCCGAACGCGGAGATTGCGCTCTTTGGTGTCGAGGAGCCGCAGTGCACCATCCACTCCGCTAACGAGTCGGTCGACCCGACTGAGATTGAGAAGATTGCGATTGCTGAGGCTCTCTTCCTCCAGCGTTTCGCTTAAGCGGAACTATCCCGCCCGGCAGAGCCATCCGCCGGGCGCGGGCTCGCTTTCTTCTGGATGCGTTGGTGGCGACGTGGTGGAACGCCAACAGGAGACACAGATATAACTGTATGAAACGAAAATGTGAAAATTGGGATTTCAGACTGTATCGTGAGCATTAGTGAACGCCCGCCGCTGCGGTGGGTTTTGCCCAGTCCCCGACAAGGAAAGGACGCCACGCAACCTCGTGCTCACTCTCTTCAGCGCCTTGGTACTTACTACCATCGCCGCTCCATTCCTCCTTTTCTATCTCGGCCGCCGCGCCTTCGGCCTCCTTGCCGTCGTGCCCGCGGTGGGCTTCTTTTGGGTGCTCCAACAGCTCACCACCGGAACGCTGCGCGACGGCAACCAGCTGGCATACGACCTCAACTGGATGCCCGCCGCGCACCTAACGATTAACCTGCGCATGGACGCGCTTTCCGCGCTGTTCAGCCTCATCATCCTGGGAGTAGGCGCGCTGGTCTTGCTTTATTGCTGGGGCTATTTCGACCATTCCCGGCGGCGCCTCGCCCTCTTCGGTGGCCAGATGGTGGGCTTTGCCACGGCCATGTATGGCTTGGTCATTTCCGATAATTTCCTGCTGCTCTACGTCTTCTGGGAAATCACCTCCCTGCTGTCTTTCCTCTTGGTGAGCTACTACGGCGAGCGTGCCTCGTCGCGTCGATCAGCGCAGCAGGCCCTCATGGTGACCGTTCTGGGCGGCCTCGCCATGTTGGTGGGTATCACCCTCCTCGGCCGCCAGACCGGCGCGTGGTCTTTCAGCGGTATCGCCGCCACCGAAGACCTCGCCAACACCCCCTACCTCACCGTGGCCATCGTGCTGATTCTCTGCGGTGCGCTCTCCAAGTCCGCCATCGCCCCGGCCCACTTCTGGCTGCCCGGCGCCATGGCCGCGCCGACCCCGGTCTCTGCCTACCTGCACTCCGCGGCGATGGTGAAGGCCGGCATCTACCTCGTCGCGCGCCTTGCCCCCTCGGTGCATGACATTTCTACCTGGCACCTCGTGGTCATCCCCCTTGGCGCTTTCACCATGTTGCTCGGTGGCTGGATGGCGCTCAAGCAGCGCGACCTGAAGCTGGTTCTGGCCTACGGTACCGTCTCGCAGCTGGGTTTTATCACCGCCATCATCGCCATCGGCTCCCGCGAGGCCATGCAGGCAGGACTGGCGCTGACCTTCGCGCACTCCCTCTTCAAAGCAGCGCTCTTCATGATCGTCGGCGCCATCGACCACTCGGCGGGCACGAGGGACATCGACAAGCTTGCGGGCCTGGGCAAGAAGAAACCCGCGCTGTACATCCTGGCCCTCCTCCCCGCGATGTCTATGGCCGGTATCCCGCCGCTGCTGGGCTTCGTGTCCAAGGAGGCCACGCTCGAGGCGATCATGCACGAGGAGCTCTTGGTCGGCATGCCGCGCAACATGCTGCTCGTGACGGTCGTCGTCGGCTCCGCGCTGACCATGGCCTATGCGCTGCGCTTCCTCTGGGGCGCGTTCTCCTCGAAGGGGCAGGAGGAGCCCTCTGAAGCGGTAGCGAATATGCACCACATCGGCCCCTTCCTGTGGATCCCGCCGACGGTACTGACTCTGCTGACCATCTTCTTTGGTCTGCTGCCGCTGCCTTTGTCCCACGGCATCACGCAGCACCTGGACAACACCTTTGGCGCGAAGCACGCGTCCGAACTAGCGCTATGGCATGGCTTCACCATCCCGTTGCTGCTCTCCGTGGTCATCATCGTCGCCGGTTCTCTCCTGCACTGGCAGCGCCAAGCCCTCACGAAGGCCCAGTTCACCTACCCGGCCTTGGGCTCGGCCGATGACTCCTACGACGCCGTCATCAACGCCCTGCGCCAACTCTCCCTGCGCATCACCGCTTCCACGCAGCGCGGTTCGCTGCAGTTCAACCTCACGGTCATCTTTGCCACCCTCATGGTGCTGCCCATCGTCATGCTCATCCGCGGCGACCTCACCAACGTGCACATGATCGTGGCCGAGAACCCCTGGCAGGCCATCGCAGCGGTGGTCATCATCATCGCCGCCATCGCCGCCACGGTGCTGGATAACCGCCTCTCCGGCGTCATCCTGGTGGGCGCGACGGGCTACGCCTTGTCCTTCATCTTTGCGCTTCACGGCGCGCCGGACTTGGCGCTGACGCAGCTCCTCGTGGAGACCATCATTATGGTGCTCTTCATGCTCGTGCTGCGCCGCATGCCGGCGAATACCGAGTGGAAGCAGGACCCCAAATCCGGCCGCCTGCGCGCGTGGCTGGCGGTGGGCGTGGGCCTGGCCGTCACCGTGGTGGGCATGTTCGCCATCAACGCCCGGCGCGAGGAACCCATCTCGCAGTACATGCCGGAATTGGCCAAGGAGATCGGCCACGGCGCCAACACGGTCAACGTCTTGCTCGTGGACCTGCGCGCGTGGGATACCTTCGGCGAAATCACGGTGCTCATCATCGCGGCGACGGGTATCGCCTCGCTGATCTACCGCACGCAGAGTTTCACCCGCTCCTCCCGCCGCCCGACCTTGCAGGTCACCGGCCGCCGCTGGCTGGCCGCGGGCGTGGAATCAGAGAAGGCGCTCAACCGCTCGCTCATGGTGGACGTGAGCACCCACATCCTCTTCCCCTCGATGATGGTGCTCTCCCTGTACTTCTTCTTCGGCGGCCACAACGCCCCCGGCGGCGGTTTTGCCGGCGGCCTCGTGGCGGCCTTGGCGCTGATTCTGCGCTACCTGGCCGGCGGGCGCGCGGAGCTCGATGAGGCGCTGCCTCTCGACGGCGGCCGCACCATGGCGGTCGGCTTGCTGCTCTCCCTCAGCGCAGTCATCACCCCGATGCTCTTGGGCTACCCGCCGCTGACCACCGGGTACACGAAGGTCGGGGTGCCACTCATCGGTGATGTATCCCTGCCTTCGGCGCTGATTTTCGACGCCGGCGTCTACCTCATCGTCGTCGGCCTCACGCTCTACGTCCTGTCCTCCTTGGGCGCCAAGCTCGATGAGGAAGAAGAGATACGTAAGCAACGCGCCCGCGACCGCGCCCGCTCCCTGGCACGCCGGGCGAACGAGAAAGAAACCACTGCCACTGCAGAGAAAGGACGCGCCTAATGGATGCCAACCTCATGCTCCTACTCGCTGCGGGCGTACTCTGCGGCGCCGGGGTGTACTTGTTGCTAGACCGCGCCATGACCAAGATGCTGCTCGGCATCTTGATGCTGGGCAATGGTGCGAACCTCTTCATGCTCATGGCCGGCGGTAAGGCTGGCTCGCCGCCAATCGACGGCCGGACTTCCCTGCCCTATGGCGAGGAAATCGCCGATCCGCTGGCTCAGGCGATGATCCTCACGGCCATCGTCATTTCGATGGCGCTGACCGGCTTCATTCTCACCTTGGCCTACCGCCAGTACCGTTACCGCACGGCGGACGTGATTGAGGACGACACCGAGGACACCGCCATCGCGGCGATGGCCTCGCGCCCGGGCAATGCCTCGGCTGCCCCGGACCACGATGCTTCCAATGACCCGACCACCGGCCGCAACACCAAGGAAGGCGATAAGTTTGGCCCCGAGTTCTTCGAGGCTCCCGTGAAGGAGGCCACCGATGAGTGAGACCATCTCGCCCCTGGTGGATCTGTTGCTGCCGTATATCAGCTACCTGATCCCCCTGCCGATCATCATCCCGGCTTTGGCCGCCGCGCTGGCGATGCTCTTTGCGCGCAATGCCCATGCGCAACGTCGCATCGCCTTCTTCTCCCTGCTCACGCTCGCCACGGTGAACGCCGCGTTGATTTTCATCGCGGATACCACCGGCATTCAGACCGTGCAGGTGGGCGGCTGGGACGCACCGGTGGGCATCACGCTGGTGGCGGACCGTTTGTCCACGGTCATGCTCTTTACCTCCTCCGTCGTCCTGTTCTCCGTGATGTGGTACGCCATTTCCCAGGGCGTGCGCGACGGCACCAAGGACGAGCCGGTGGCGGTCTTCCTGCCCACCTACATGTTGCTGACCATGGGCGTAAACGTGTCCTTCCTGGCCGGTGATTTGTTCAACCTCTACGTGGGCTTCGAAATCTTCCTCGTGTCCTCGTATGTGCTGCTGACCCTCGGCGCCTCGCCTGCGCGCGTGCGTGCGGGCGTGGGATATGTCATGGTCTCCATGGCCTCCTCGCTCATCTTCGTGCTGGCCTTGGCTTATATCTACGCCGCGGTGGGCACGATGAACATGGCCCAAATTGGTATCCGCATGGAAGATATCCCGGCGGGCACCCGCTCCGCAGTGTTCGCCGTGCTACTCATTGCCTTTGGCATTAAGGCAGCCGTCTTCCCACTGGACGCCTGGCTGCCGGACTCCTACCCCACCGCACCTTCGCTGGTCACCGCAGTCTTCGCGGGCCTGCTCACCAAGGTCGGTGTCTACGCCATCATCCGCGCGCGCACCTCCATCTTCACCGCTGGTGGGTTAGATAACCTGCTTATGTGGGTCGCGCTGGCCACGATGCTCGTGGGTATTTTGGGTGCCATCGCCCAATCGGATATCAAACGATTACTGTCCTTCACGCTGGTCAGCCACATCGGTTATATGATCTTTGGCGTTGCCCTCGGAACCGCGCAGGGCTTGTCAGGCGCCATCTTCTACGCTGTGCACCACATTCTGGTGCAGACCGCGCTCTTCCTGGTGGTGGGCCTCATCGAGCGCCAAGCCGGCACCTCTTCGCTGCGGCGCTTGGGCTCGCTGATTTATTCCGCACCGCTCATCGCCATTTTGTACTTCATCCCGGCCATGAACCTGGGCGGCATCCCGCCCTTCTCCGGCTTCCTGGGCAAGATCATGTTGATTCAGGCCGGCGCGAACGAGGGTTCCTGGATGTCGTGGGTCCTCATCGGCGGCGCTGTCCTCACTTCGCTGCTGACCCTCTACGTCATGATCCTCGTGTGGGCCAAGGGCTTCCTGCGTGATCGCAGGGATGCCCCCGAAGGCAACCTCGCCATGGCGCGGCCCTCCCCGCTCGGGGAGGTCACCGAGTACGTCGAATTGGAGGAGCGCGCCGATGTCGGCCGCGTACCCTTCGGCATGCTGGCTTCCACGTCCCTGCTCGTCATCGCTTCAGTATCGATGACCTTCCTCGCCGGCCCCATCTCCGGGGTTACCACCCGCGCGGCGACGTCCGCGCAGGATGACTCCATCTACCGCTACGCCGTGCTGGGGGATTCCGCCGAGGACCCAACGCGGCACTTGGACCCCGCCGAACGCTACGAGGAGGGCGCCGATTCGCGGAAGAACCGCAGCGAGCCCCTCCCGGATCCGGAGCCGGTGGCGCCGACAACGAGGACGTCGCCAAGCGCCACGCCTGCATTGCCCACCTCCGTGGATAAGGAAGAAAAGGAGGTTTCGCGATGAGATTCTCCGGAATTAAGCACCGCTTCCGCCCGTGGTTCATGGTGTGGATCATCGTCATGTGGTGCATGCTCATGGGCGAAGTCACCGTGGCGAACCTGGTGGGCGGGCTGATTGCCAGCCTGTTCATTGTCTTCGCGCTGCCGCTGCCGGCGATGCCCGTGGCGGGGATTTCGGTGAGCTGGGGCAAGCTGATTGTCTTCATGGCGCAGTGGTTTATAGAGCTCATGGAAGCTTCCATCAAGGTGGGCTGGCTGGCCGTGCGCCCGCAGGAGGTGCCGAAGACCGCGATTGTCAGGCTCCCGATGCGCGTGGAGAATGAGTTCGTTCTGGCGCTGGCGGTCAGCTTGTACAACCTGCAGCCGGGCGGCACGGTGTCCGATATCGACATTGCGAACCGCATGCTCACCATCCATCTCCTCGACGCCGATTCTGAAGCCCACCTGGAGCGTGAGATCGCCGCGGTGCGCAAGCTGGAGGCCGATATGATTGCCATCTTCGAAAGGAGCCACCCCTGATGGATACTGACGTGTATAACATCCTGCTCACCGTGGCCGCGGGCTTCCTCGTGGTGGCCTTCCTCATCACCACGTGGCGCATCGTCATCGGGCCCAACTCGCTCGACCGGCTCATCGCGATGGACGGGCTCGTGGCCATGTTCCAATGCGCCCTGGCCACCTACATCTGTTGGACGCTGGACACGACGGTCTCCAACGCGATGTTGGTGGTGGCGCTCCTCGGATTCATTTCGACGGTCTCCGTTACTCGCTTTAGGAAGAGGGACTCATGAGTTATGCAGTAGTTGCCGATATCCTCTCCATCATCCTCATTCTCCTTGGCTCGATACTCACCTTGGCGGCCGCGATTGGAGTGGCGCGTTTTAAGGACACGATGGCGCGCGTGCACGCCATTGCCAAACCGCAAACCACCGGGCTCATCTTCACGATTTTGGGTGCCATCATCAAGGTGACGGGTTCGGAGAGCTTCAGCGTTGCTGAGCGCGGCGACTTGGGCATCCTGGTGCTGCTTGTTCTTTTCGCCATGATCACCAGCCCGGTGACCGCGCAAAGAACCACGCGCATCGCCCGCCGTGAGGGCTTGTACGGCCCGCCGGAGTCAATGCTGCGCAATGAGGCCCCTGCCGCGCGTTCCATGCGCCGAAAGTAGGGACACGGGCGCCTTCTCCCAGGAAATGAGGGGGAATTAATATAGGCTGCAAAAGGCAATAATAGGTGGTCATCCGAGGAGAGTCGACGTGAAGAAGCTGCAAGGCGTACCAACGATATGCGCTGTCCTCGCGCTGTGCATCGCCGTGATGGTGTACAAGTTCAGCCAGTTCGATGGGCCCCATGCCTTCATCAATATCCTCCCCTTCGACCTCTCCATCTACCGCATGGCGGGCGAAGACCTCAACGCGGGCGGCCTGCTTTACGACGCCCCCTACATCTTCGAGTTCCCCTTCACCTACCCGCCCTTTGCGGGTTTGCTGTTTAAGGTTTTGCCCTTCTTCAGCAAGGGCGCGCTGACCTTTATGTGGCCCTCGCTCATGTTCCTAGCGGTGTTGGCGATCATCGTCATGATCTTCCGTGAGCGGGGCATGAAGATGACCCCGGCGGCCGTCCTGGTAGCGGTGCTGCTCACCGCCCTGACCCCGGCGAATGAGGCGATGCACGGCTCGCTGTACTACGGGCAGGTCAACGTATTCTTGATGCTGCTCGTGGCCCTAGATTTCCTGCCGCTCAAGCGCCGCCTGCCGGGCGTTGGCATCGGCTTGGCCGCGGGAATCAAGCTGACCCCGGCCTATATGGGGCTGGCCTTGCTCTTTGAGAAGCGCTGGTGGGCCGCCGCGGGGGCGGTCATCACCTTCCTGGTTACCGTGGTGCTCGGTTTCCTCTTCGTGCCCGATGCGATGGATTTTTGGACCGACGCCATGTTCAACTCCTCCCGCGTGGGCGAGCACGCCAACCCCGGCGCGAAGTCGCTGCGCTCGCTCATGTACCGCGTTCTAGGCGTCGACGGCGGCATCTGGTGGCTGCTAGCGGTCATCGTGATCTTTGCGCTGACCTGCCTGGCGCTGCGTACCGCATACCTGCGTGGCAACCGCTCGGCGGCCTTCGCGCTGACGGGCCTGAGCACCTGCTTGGTCTCCCCCTTCTCGTGGTACCACCACTTCGTGTGGACCATCCCCTTCGTGGTCATGGTCTTCGTATCGGTCAACCAGGCGCTTAGCGCGCGCCTGTCCGGAAAGTTCGGCGAGCACCTCGCCGGACTCGCCTCCGTGGCGGCCCTGTTCGTGGTGTCGCTGCCGTTTATGTCGGTGCCGGTGTGGTTCACCATGTCCACGGCCAACCTCGATGCGATCGAGTCCTTCCAGCCGTGGGCGACATCGCTGTGGACGCTGTCCTGCGTTGTCTTCATCGCCGTCTACGCGGTGTGGGGATTCGTCGCGCCGCGCAAGCGCGCGGTGGCGGAGAACTAGGGCGACGTTTCGATCAAATAAGAGGGCAAAACCCGCCTGTTTTGGCGCACTATTTGATCGAAACGTCCTCGTCGAGGCGAGGCAGCTTCCCAAAAGGACGTTTCGATCAATTAAGGCCCGGAAAACCATCAGTTTCCGGGCCTTAATTGATCGTTCGGTACTCAGGCTAGAGCGGCAAGAGCTGCTCCATCTCATCCGCGGTGGCCTTGACCACCTTCTGCCAGCTGCCGGTCTCCTCGTACAAGCGGCGCTGGCGCTCATAGCCCGCCCCAGAATCGATGATTTCCTGCACCAGCTGCAGCTCCCGGGCACAGCCCAGCTCTTCTGAGAGCGGGGCCAGCTCCACCAAGAGATCCGCCAGCTCGTCTTTGATCCAGCGCTCATCGGTCTCGCGTGAGGTGATGACCAGCGCGTCCATGCCATAGCGCGCGCCGCGCCACTTATTCTCCGCCACGTGCCAGGGCTGGAGGGTCGGCAGCTGCTCGCCCGCGTCGATCATGCGGTCATAGTGCACCACCAAGCAATGCGTCAGCGCCACGATGGCGGAAAGCTCGCGGAGGTTGGAGGCGGCGTCGGAAATGCGCACCTCCACCGTGCCCCACTTGGAGGCCGGGCGAACATCGAAGTGCATCGAGCCGGTGTGGTTGATGACCCCCGAAATAGCCTGGTCCCGCATGTAGGCCTGCCACTGCTCCCAATTCTCAAACTGGTAAGGCATGCCCGCGGTGGGCAGCTGTTGGTAGAGCATCGTGCGGTTGGAGGCATAGCCGGTATCGAGCCCCTCCCACCCCGGCGAGCAGGCAGAAATGGCCAGCAGGTGGGGGTACTTCGTCATCAGCGCGTTGATGATGGGCCACACGCGTTCCTCGTGGCTGATGCCGACGTGCACGTGCGTGCCCCACAGCAGCATCTGCTGGCCCCAGTACTGTGTGCGGTTGATGATTTCGGAATAGCTCTCCTTGGCGGAGACGGGGTTCTTCCGGAAGTCCGTGAACGGGTGCCCGCCCGAGGCCCACAGGCGCACGTCCATGGAATCGGCCGCCTCACGCACTGCGCTGAGCGACGTCCGAAGGTCCCCCATCGCCTCCGGCACCGTCCGGCACACCCCGGTCACCACCTCCACCGTGTTTTGGAGGAATTCCTTTTCCAGGTGCACGGAGGGGTGGGAGGCGCGGACAACGTCGATAAGCTCGGCGCCGCGTGGCACGAGATCCCAGGTCACTGGGTCAACGAGGGCAACTTCCCACTCAACGCCCAGCGTGGGCTCGGGCGAACGGGCGAAGTTCTCTTCCGGAATATTCACCCATTCATCCTATCCACCAACAGGGTGAATTTAATAAGTTTTTATTCCCTAGGCTTGGGGAACGGCGAGGACCACGACGACGGCATCGCCCTTGGTGTAATCCCCGGTCAGCTCGGCCGGGTACGGCGCGATGGCTTCCGCCGGAACGTTGCCGCCGTAGTACTGGGCGGCGACTTCCTTAGCCAGGTTCTCGGCCGCGGCATCACCCTGCGGGAAGAAGATGGTGGTCTGCGGTGCGACGAGGACATCATCGCTGATGTTTCCTACCTCGGCGACCTTAAACTTTTCGCCCTTGAGGCGCTCGGCCTCATCGGCGGCGTAGTTGACGCGGCCGGAGTTGTTGTAGACGTTGACGGGGATCTCCGCCTGCGGGCGATCGGCATTGCCTGCGGGTGCACCGGCCTCGGCGTTCTCACCATGCTCAGCGCCGGCCTCAGCTGCGTTCTCCGAGTCGGCGTCGGTATCAGCCGGGCGCTCGTTCTCGTCGGCGTCCTTATTCTTGTCGGCTTCGCCCGCAGCGCCGCCGGTATGGGCGTCGCCCTCGGCGCCACCGGTGGCGGGTCCGGACACGGCGGCGTCGTTGGCGGGCGCGTCCTGGGCGGTGTCCTCGGAGCTATCCGAGGTCATGGCGTACAGAGCCCACATGCCGAGCATGACGGCCACGGCGATGAGCACCATAGCGACACCACGCAGCGGGAGCTTGCTAGCGGAGGCCGGGGCGGCGGCCGAGTCGGACTCGGCGGCGTGGCGCGCGCGGTCAGCGGACGAGGCAGAGTTTTCCGGATTCACATTAGTCACATTGGTCACTCTAGTATCTGCGGGCCCTAGTCCGGCGCATTGTCGCGTGCGGCGCGCCGGATGTCCTCGCGGGCGTCGCGAAGCCGGCGCAAACGGGTGACCAGCAACGGGTAGGAGGCGTGCGCGGCGGGGTTGTCGAGCAGCACGTTGAGGCGTTGGTGATAGCGCACCGGAGTAATGTCCAGCTGCGTGCGGATGGCCTCCTCCTTGGCGCCGATATCGCGCGGGGCGTGGGACTCGAACTCCAAAATCGCGGCGTCTAGGTCTGACAGGGAATGCATGCTTAAACTGTATTCCATGACTATTCGTCCCATCGTTATCCACGGCGACCCGGTCCTCCACAACCCCACCGAGCCGGTCACCGAGCCCATCGACTCCCCCGAGCTGCAGGAGCTCATCGCGGACATGCACGAAACCATGGACGCCGCGCACGGAGTTGGCCTGGCCGCAAACCAGATCGGCGTGAACAAGCGCCTCTTTGTCTACCACTGCCCCGACACCGACGGGCCTGATGGCACCGAGCTGCCCGAAGGCGGCATGCGCCGCGGGTGCGTCATCAACCCGGTGCTGGAAACCTCCGAGATCCCGGAGACCATGCCGGCTGACGACGGTTCCGAGGACGAAGGCTGCCTCTCCGTTCCGGGCGAGGGCTTCCCCACCGGCCGCGCCGACTGGGCCCGCGTGACCGGCAAGAATGAAAAGGGCGAGGACATCTCCATCGAGGGCTATGGCTTCTTCGCGCGCATGCTGCAGCACGAAACCGGCCACCTCGACGGCTTCGTCTACACCGACGTGCTTACCGGCCGCTACAAGCGCCAGGCCAAGAAGGCTATTAAGCGCAACGGCTGGACCGAGGCCGGCCTCACCTGGGTTCCGGGCGAGGACGAAGACCCCTTCGGGCACGAGGACTAATGTCCCGCATCTTCCGCTCCGATGCCGTCCAGGTGGGCGAGCGCGTGGTGGCCCGGCGCGATCTCGGCGGCGTGCACAGCGATGTGATTGGCCACGTGCTCAGCGTAGATCCGCTGGTCATCCGCCCACAGGAGGTGGGCGGCTACCCGTCTTCGCTCGACGCAGTGGAGATCCCGCCGGAGCAGCTCAAGATTATTAAGCGCCTCTCCCCGCGCACGATCCGCAATTCCGATATCCGCGCCGTCGAGGTCGCCACCGCAGCCGCCTTCCCGGGCAAGGAGCACACGTGGACGTCTGATGGCCAGTGGCTCATGCGCGCGGGCGATGGCGTGACGGGCCGCTCCAATTCGGCGGTGCCGCTGGGACCTTCTGCGGGTTTCCTGCCGGTGCCTTTCGATGAGATTGAAGCCTTCTATGCACGCCACGATCTTCCGGTGTGTTTGGCCATCCCGGAGCGCATCGGCAAGTCTGCTGAGAAGCTCGTGGCGGCGCAGCCCGAAGCGTGGGAGCTCGAACCGGAAATCCTGGTGATGGTCCGAGACCTGGATGAGCTGCCGGCGCTTTCCGACGTCCACTTCGTCATCGATGAGCAACCCGATGCCGAGTGGCTCAACCTCTATCACTTCCGCGGCCAAGCCCTGCCACCGCTGGCGCTGGAGTACCTGCGCAGCCACATCGAGGGCACGATGGGCTTCGGACGCCTCCTCTCCCCTGCGGGCGAAACTATCGCGATTACCCGCGGCACGCTCACCGAATCCGGGGACGGCACCGTGTGGCTGGGTTACTCCGCCGTGGAGGTGGCCGAAGGCTGGCGCCGCAAGGGCCTGGGCACCGCGCTGGGCGCGCACATGCTGGCCTGGGGCAAGGCACAGGGCGCGGAGAAGGCCTACCTGCAGGTCGTGGCGCACAATACGGCAGGCATTCGCCTCTACGAGAAGCTCGGCTTCTTAGAGCAGCACCGCCACCGTTACGCCCGCCGCCTGCCTCAAGTACCCTAAACCACATGCGCATAGCTTCGTGGAACATCAACTCCGTTCGCACCCGCGCGCAGCGCGCGGTGGATCTTCTGGCCAAGCACGACATCGACGTGCTCTGCCTGCAAGAAACCAAGGTGGCGGATGCGAAGTTCCCCCGCGAGCCTTTTGAGGAGGCCGGCTACCACGTCACCTGCCACGGGCTGAACCAGTGGAATGGCGTGGCCATTGTGTCTAAGGAGGAGCCGGAGGAGGTCCAGACCTTCTTCCCCGGTCAGCCGGGGTTCCACAAGGACCCCGCCAAGGAGCAAGCGCGCGAGGCTCGGGCGGTATCGGCCCGCATCCGCGGGATTGAGATCTGGTCCCTCTACGTTCCCAACGGACGCGAGATCACGGACCGCCACTTCGACTACAAGCTGGACTTCCTCTACTCTTTGGCGCGCTATGCGGAGACTCGGGCGCAGTCGAAACTCTTGCTCACGGGTGACTTCAACATTGCGCCGCGCGATGAGGACGTCTGGGATATGTCCCTTTTCCGCGGCAAAACGCACGTCACCGAACCGGAGCGCGCGGCCTTCCAGATGTTGGAGGAAGCCGGGCTTGAGGAGGTCACACGCCGCTTCACCGAGGAAGACCGCTGGACCTACTTTGATTACAAGTCCTTGCGCTTCCAGAAAAACGAGGGCATGCGCATCGATTTCCAGCTGGCCAGCGAGCCGCTTGCACGTCTGGTCCAAGGTGCCCAGGTGGACATGGTTGAGCGCGCCGGCGACAAGACCTCCGACCACGTGCCACTGATCGCGGATTTCGATGTCCCCGATTTCGCGTCGGTGCGCTAGCCTGCCATGAACCTCAACATCGATCTCTCCGTCTGGCAGCTTGTGCTGCTGATCATTGACTACGGCATCAAAATCATCGCCATCGGCGTGGTCCCCGAAGGCCGCCGCCCGTCTAGCTCCACCGCTTGGCTGCTGGCCATTCTGGTGCTGCCGATCGTGGGCCTGCCCCTGTTCTTGCTCATGGGCTCGCCCTATATCAACCGCCGGCGCCACCGCATCCAGCAAGAGGCCAACGCGCTGCTTAACGACGTCACCGCCTCCACCCCCAACCACCCCTCGGGCCGCCTCTCCCCGGAGGTGGAATCCCTCATCCAGCTCAACCGCAACCTCACCGGGCACCCGGCTCTGATTGGGCATAACAAGGGCTTGCACGCCTCCTATGAGGAGGCCATCCTGGCCATGGCGCGGGCCGTGGACCGCGCTGAGAAATACGTGCTCATTGAAATCTACATCCAGTCCTGGGATGAGGTGACCGATGTCTTCTTCCAATCCCTCGCCCGTGCCCGCCAGCGCGGCGTGGAGGTCAAGCTGCTGCTGGATCAGATCGGCAGCCTGAAGTACAAGGGTTACTTCACGCTGGGCAAACGCCTCACCGAGATAGACGTCGATTGGCGGCTCATGCTTCCGCTGCAGCTGCATAAGGGCCGCTTCCGCCGCCCGGACCTGCGCAATCACCGCAAGATCGTGGTCATCGACGGCCACACGGGTTTCTTGGGCTCGATGAACATGATTAAGCGCGAATACAAGACGAAGGACCGCGCATGGATCGACTACATGGTCGAGATGACCGGCCCTGTGGTGACGTCCTTGGCCTCGGTGTTCGCGGTGGATTGGTACCTGGAATCTGAGGAGCAGCTGTCCTTGGACATGCAGCCCTATGACGACGCCATGACCGCGGACTCCAACCACCTCCAGCTGGTCCCCTCCGGTCCCGGCTACACCACGGAACCTAACCTGCGTATGTTCAATTCGGTGGTGCACCACGCGAAGGAGAAGCTCATCCTTTGCTCGCCCTACTTCGTTCCGGACGAGTCCCTCTTGGAAGCGGTCACCACCGCGTGCTACCGCGACGTCGAGGTGGAGCTCCTGGTTTCAGCGAAGGCGGACCAGTTCATGGTCAACCACGCGCAGTCCTCCTACTACCAGGCGCTCTTAGAGGCTGGCGTGCGGATCTTCCAATTCCCCGAGCCCTTCGTGCTGCACTCCAAGTTCATCCTGGCGGACCCGAATCTTCCGGAGCGCGACCCACTGTGCATGTTTGGTTCCTCCAACATGGACATGCGTTCCTTCGGCCTCAACTATGAATCAACGATGCTGGTGGCCAAGGGCGACCTCATCGAGGATTTCACCCAGCTGGCGAGGAATTACAAGAAGGTCTGCCACGAGCTCACCCTCGAGGAGTGGAACGAGCGCGGCCTGCTGCGCCGCTACGTGGACAACGTCATGCGCCTAACCTCCGCCCTGCAGTAGACCCACCAAAAGCAAAAGGCATCTCCCAGAAGGCGTCCACCAAAAGGCGTTTTTGGTCCTAAAAACGCCATCTAGCGCCCGCAAAAGGCGTTTTCAGAGGCAAAGACGCCCTTTGACTGATGCCTTTTGCAGGGCGCCGTTTGCAAGGCGCCGTGCGCTAAGCCGTGCGTACTAAGCGGCGCCGCGGGCCAGCCGCGTAGACACCACAAGGCCGCACAGCGAGATGAAGCTGCAGCACACCATTCCGGTGGCCATGGTCAGCGCCGCATTTGAGCCCCATCCCATCAGCGGGCTGATGGCGCTGGCCAGCAAGGACTGACCAAAGCCCATGATGGCGGACACGCTGCCCGCGCGCGGGCGCATGAGGCCCGTCGCCAGCGCGGTGGCGTTGCCCATGATGAAGCCGGTCGGCGCCACACACGCAAAGAGCACGAGGAGGCACGCCCACACCGGGGCGCCGAGCAGCACCGCCAGCAACAAGAACACCCCACACGCAAGAACGCCGCAAACACCGATGCGCAGCATGACCGCCGGGGAGACCGAATCCATCGCCCGCGAATTCACCAGCGTGGCCATAAAGAGGCCCACGGAGTTGATGCCGAAAACCAGCGAATAGCCCAGCGGCGAAAAGCCCCACTGGTCTTGCACCACGAAGGCCGAGGCCGCGATGTAGCAGAACATCGAGCAGAAACCGAAGGCCATGGTCACCAGGTAGCCCCACACCCGGGCATTGGTCAGGACCGCCCAGTAGTTGCCCGCCACCGTGCGGAACAGCCCGGCGCGGGAGCGCCCACCCGCGGTTTCCGGAACGATGGCAATCGCCAGCACCAACTGCACCGCATGCAGCCCGGCGAGCACCCAAAAGATGCCGCGCCAGCCCAGCGGCTCCGCCAGAACACCGCCGAGCACTGGGGCCACCGCCGGCGCGATGCCCTGCAGCGCCATGAGCAGCGAATACGCCTTCGCGGCAGCCGCGCCGTGCACGAGGTCAGGTACCACCGCGCGGGCCAGTACCACGCACGCGCCGCCGCCGAGGCCCTGCAGCACGCGGGCGGCCACGAGCACGGTGGCGGTCGGAGCCAGCGCCGCCAACACGGAGGCCACTAGCGCGAGGCAGGCACCGGCGATGAGGAGGCGTTTGCGCCCGATGGCGTCGGAAAGCGGGCCCATCACCAGCTGTCCCACGCCCATGCCGATGAAGAAGCCTGAGATGGTCAGCTGGACCATCGCCCGGGTGGTGCCCAGATCGGCGAGGATCTCCGGCATCACCGGCAAGTACATATCAGTGGCAAAAGGCGCTGTTGCGGACAACAGCGCCAATGTAGCCAGGAGTGGAAAAGGAATCACGCGTCGCGCTGCTCCAGCACAATGACGCCGAAAATCCACAGCACCGCGGCCCAACCGAAGAAGACGAGGGCCTCAAATCCTACCGATGACCACGGCGCGTTCTCATCTACATAGTTCACCGCCCAGTTCTGGAAGGCAGTAAAGGGCATGAAGTGAATGGCCTTATCGCCCACCGTCGGCAGCACACGCACGATGTTTTCCAACCCCAAGTACAAGATGAGGGAAATCGCCACCGTGCCGGCGGTCTGCCGCAACAGCATGCCCAGGCCCTGCACGAAGGCAACCACGCCGAAGGCCGCGAGAGGGAAGGACCACAGCATGTACTTGCCGTCCTCGCTGGCAAAGGGCTGGAAAGCCTCCGCCGCCGATTCGTTGGTCGTCATATCCGCCAACACGAAGATGTACACCAGGCTCAAGAAAGCAATGATGGCCGCGATCACGCCGTAGAGCAGCAGCTTGGCACAGGCCACTGTCCAGCGCTTCGGGTTGGTCATGAAGGTCAAGGATTGCGTCTTATAGCGGTATTCCGTGGTCACCACCATCGCGCCCTGGATCATTATGATCGGCATGCCCATGAGCAAGAGGATGGAGGCCAAGGCCCGCTCCTGCAGCGGGCTAATGCCCAGCACCGCCTCGCCCGCGTTCAGCGAGTTCAGCAGCGTCCATCCGGTCACGATGAGAATGATGAGGGCCGTGGTCCACCAGAAGGACTTCGTCGTGCGCAGCTTCGTCCACTCCGCATGCACAGTGTTGAAAAACATTAGCGCTGTACCTCTTCCTTCGGTGCCGCCGCCTGGTACTGCACCGCGCGTTCCGTCATAGTCACGTAGGCCTCTTCCAGCGAGGCGCGGTGGAGCGTCAATTCCGTCAGCGGCACACCCGTGGAGTAAGCCAGCTGACCCACGTAATCCGTGGTTTGGTTCGGAATAACCAAGGTGCGGCGCTGCTCCTCATCAACCGACTCGCTATACGTGATGCCGGCTTCCTTCAGCGCCGAGCCGAACTCGCGCAGGTGCTCCGAGCGCACGATAACCGAGGCACTGGAGTTTTCCTTGACAAAGTCATAGGTGCGTTGATTAGCCAAGAGCCTTCCGCGGCCAATCACCACGAGGTGGTCCGCGGTTTGCGCCATCTCCGCCAGCAGGTGCGAAGAGATAAGCACCGTGCGGCCCTCCGCCGCCAGCGCCCGCACGAGCGAGCGCACCCAGCGAATACCTTCCGGGTCTAGGCCGTTGACCGGCTCATCCAGGATCAGCACGCCCGGATCCCCCAACAGGGCGGCCGCTAAACCGAGGCGCTGGCCCATACCGAGGGAGAAGCCGCCGGCCTTCTTGCCTGCCACATCAGCCAAGCCCACAAGCCCCAGCACCTCATCGACGCGGGAAGTAGGAATGCCATTAGCCTGCGCCATCCACGTCAGGTGATTGGCGGCGGTGCGGTTGGCGTGGACCGCTTTAGCGTCGAGAAGCGCGCCCACCTCACGCAGCGGGTTTTTCAGCTCGCGGTAGGGCTTGCCGTGCACCAGGGCGGTGCCAGCGGTGGGCTTGTCCAAGCCCAGGATCATGCGCATCGTCGTTGATTTTCCAGCGCCGTTAGGCCCCAGAAAGCCGGTCACTTGTCCCGGCTTCACCTGGAAGGTGAGGTCATCGACGGCGCGGACAGACTTGTACTGTTTGGTCAGTCCGGCTACTTCAATCATGCCCTACAGCGTGCCACAGGTTCCCGCCGCGCGCCTGTATCAGCTGCTGATTTCCTCCCAGCGCTCCAGCAGCCGCGGCAGCGCTTCCCGGAAGGGAGCCAAGAGATCTAGCTCTTCTACCTGGTTAAACGGCACCCAGCGCAGCTCGGCGGATTCCGCATTGGCGGTCGTCTCCAGCCGCTGGCCCGAGACAGTCCGCGCCAACACCGTGGTATAGGTCCAGCCTTCCTCGAAGGGCCCGGAGGTGACCAGCGCATCCAGCACCTCGACGTCTGAGGCCGAGATTCCGGTTTCCTCCGCCGTCTCCCTCAGCGCTGCCTGCTCCGGGGACTCCGGCTTATCCCGCGCCCCGCCCGGAATTCCCCAGGTCCCGCCATTATTCGTCCACGTGGCACGGTGCTGGAGCAACACCTCATCCCCCGCCACCAAGAAAAGGCCAGCAGCTCCAAACTTGCCCCATACCGGCACCCCGCCCGGCCCCTTAGACCAGCCATCACCGGAGAGTTCTGGGTTTACGCGTGTACACATGCCTTCCACGATACGTCAGAAGCAGCCCGCGCCACCCTGCCCCAAATCATCGCGCGACGCGCTCAAGGGCGCTATCCTAAGGGAATGACCGGCCCGGCCACCGAACTGCGCGAGCACTCCCCCGAATCATGGGGCGATCACTGGCTCGATGAAGTCACCGAGCCCGCCAGCCCGGCGTTTAGCCGCCCGACGCAGCTGGCCATGAGCTCCTTCGCCGGCCCCGCGCGCGTCATCCGGCGCCTCTATAGCTTCGCGGCCACCACGCCCGGCAAGCTTTTTACGGTCACCGTCATCCTCACCGTCGCGCTCGCGGCGGCCGGCTTTTCCATGTCTTCATCCTCGGCTTCAAGGCACGATGACCTGGATACCTTGCTGACCTCCACCGAGCCGATGTCGAATGCGGCTCACCACCTCTACACCAACCTGTCCCTGGCGGATACCGTGGCCACCACCGGCTTCGTGCAGGCGGGTGTGGAGCCGGAGGTGAACCGCAACCGCTATAACGAGGCCATCGATGCCGCCTCCGTCGCCGCCACGGAGGCCATCGTGGGCACCTCCGCGGAGGATGAGCGCGTGCGCGAGCTCGTCACGTTTATCCAACGCAAGCTGCCGGTGTATACCGCGCTCGTGGAAAAGGCCCGCGTCAATCACCGCGCGGGCCACGCCGTGGCGAATTCCTATATGTCGAACGCCTCGGCGCTCATGCGGACCCAGATCCTCCCCGCCGCCGCGGAGCTGTTCACCTTGACGTCGGAAAAGGTGAGCCAACAGCAGCAGCGCCTGACCCGCCCGCAGTGGGTGCCACTATCTGGTCTGGTCGCCGCGCTCATCTTCCTCGGCCTGGCGCAGTGGTGGCTATGGCGGCTGACCCGCCGCCGCTTCAACCGCGGTTTCGTGGTGGCCACGGGGCTGTTGTTCCTGGCGCTGGTGTGGGCCTCCGCCTCCAATTTCGCCACGTGGGCCTCGGGCCACCAGGGTTTCGAAACGGTGTCGCGCCCCTGGGATTCGCTGACCGCCTCCCGCATCGAGGCCCAGCAGATGCGCACCTCGGAGACCCTCGCCCTGGTCCTGCGCTCCTCTCAGCAGGACATGTCCGTGCACTTTAATTCCACGGTGTACTCCGTCAACCAGGCCCTGCGGGACTATGAGCAGGCGCTTGTCGACGACGACTTCCCCTCCTCCGATCCCACCCTGATTCCCCACGCGAAGCAGGCAGTGGAGGATTGGACGACCACGCACGAGAACTTCATGGAGGATCTCTCCATGGGTGACTACGATGCCGCGCTGTACCAGGCCACCGCCATCGATCCGGACGGTGACCCCACCGCCGCCAGCGCCTTCAACGCCGTGGATAATTCCTTGGCCGCGCTCATCGACCAGGCCCGCGACGCCATGCGCATCTACCTGGTCCAGGGGCTCAACGCCATGACCATGGTGTCTACCGGCGTGCTCCTGGCTACCTTCGGCGCGATTATCGCTGTGTGGTTGGGAATCCGCCCCCGTCTGCAGGAGTACCTGTGATGCGCCGCCCTACCACGAAACGCCCAGCCTGGACCGTGTCCCTGCTCGTGCTCAGCAGCGCCGTGGCGCTCAGCGCTTGCGAGCCGGAGCCGCCCAGCGCGCCGGATCCCATCCTGCCGTCTACCGCGAACCTCGATTCCACGCCGGGCCCGCCGCTGCCGGAGGACGCCATCATCGAGCCCGCAGGCAGCGGTGAGGTGTCCAAGCAAAGCGATGCCGAAGCCTACGGCTCCTACCGCCCGGACGATAAGACGCCGAAGGAGCGCGTGCCCAAGATCCTGGAGCGCGGCCGGCTCATCGTGGGCGTGGACCGCTCCAATAACCTGCTCAGCTACCGCGATACCGCCACCGGCGAGGTCCGCGGCTTCGAGGTCGACATCGCCCGCGAAATTGCACGCGATATCTTTGGGGATCCCAACAAGGTGGACTTCCGCTTCGTGGAAGCTTCCGAGCGCGCGCGTGCCCTCAACGACCGCACGGTGGACATCGTCATCCGCACCATGACGATCAGCCCCACACGCCAGCGCGAAGTCGCCTTCTCCATTCCCTATATGCAAACGGATGCCCGCTTGCTGGTGCTGAAGAACTCCGGCATTCACTCCATCGCGGATACCGCCGGGTTGACCTTGTGCGCGACGAAGGGTTCCACCATGGTGGACGCGATACGCAAGCACGCGCCTACTTCCGATATCTTGGAGACCCGCGCCTGGGGCGATTGCCTCATGGCGCTGCAGCTGGGGCAAACGGACGGCATCGTGGTGGATGATGCCCTGCTCTCCGGGATGCTGGCGCAGGATCGCTACACGGAGATCGTCGGCGATCCCCTCGAAAGCCAAAGCTATGGCGTAGCCGTGCGCAAACCCGATGGCTCTTATGACTCGCGCCCGCTCATCCGCCAGGTCAACTCCACGCTGGAGCGCATCCGCAAGGACGGGACCTGGCAGAAGCTCTTCAGCACGTGGTTGGGGGATTATATGGAACAGCCTTTGCTCCCGGCACCGAAGTACCTCGATGAGACTCCACCCGCGACGGAATCGCAGCCGAGTTCCCCAACCAGCAACCAGCCCGGTGAGAAGAAGGAGGGGCACTAATGTCGCACCGCTTCAGCGAGGATGAGCTCGACCACCTCACGCCCGAAGAGCACGAAGACGCGCAGCCCGAAGCCGCAGATCCCGGAGCCGTGGAGCCCGAAGCTGCCGACGCCACCCAGGCCGTGCGCTTCGATCCCTTCGCCGATGAGGACGATGATTTTTCGGAGGACCACCACCTCGGCGCCTCGCCTGCGGAACCAGGGGATCCGGGAACAGCGCCCGGCGCCAACAACGCGGAAGCCTCCGACCGCACCGCGGCAGTCCCCTTCGATCCCTTCGCGGATGACCTCGAGGAGGAGGACCTCGGCGCCACCGGCGCCGTCCTCTCCCCAGCGGACCGCCCCGGCGCGCATGGCACCGCGACGGGCAAACCCGACGACGGCGAATACGTCGATTCGGATAACATCGCGGCACTCATCGAGGAGCTGGGGCAGCTGCGTGATCGTCGCAAAGCAGAGGACCCCTCGCGGGCCTCGCGACGCCGCGCGCTCGATACCTTCCGCCAGCGCCGCGCCACCAAGCGCACCGACCGCGAGGTGGCCGATGGCATGGCCACCTTGCCCTTCGTGGTCCCGGTAGATCCCAGCGAGGCGCTCATCGATCCGAAGGATGCGCCCCGCGCCGCACCCCCGCAGCTCAAGCCGGGCGACATGGTGGCCGGCCAGTATGAAATCCTCGGCGTGCTCGCCCATGGCGGGTTGGGGTGGATCTACCTGGCCAATGACCACTTCGTCTCCGGGCGCATCGTGGTGCTCAAGGGCATGCAATCCACCAACTCCGCCGAAGAGACAGCGACTGCGGAGGCGGAGCGCGAGTTCCTCGCGGACATCACACACCCGAATATCGTGAAGATTTTCAACTTCATCGATGACCCCCGCGTCCCCGGCGGCTTCATCGTCATGGAATACGTGGGCGGCCCCTCGCTCAAGCAGCGCCGCAACGACCAAGTCAATGACCGCTTCCCGGTCGACACCGCGATTGCCTACATCCTGGAAATCCTGCCCGCCCTGGACTACCTGCATGCCCGCGGCGTGGTCTACAACGATTTGAAGCCCTCCAACATCATCGTCACCGAGGACCAGGTCAAGCTCATCGATCTGGGCGCGGTCTCCGGCATCGGCGCCTTCGGCCACATCTATGGCACACAGGGTTTCCAGGCCCCGGAGATCGCCACCCAGGGCCCCTCGGTGGCCAGCGATATTTACTCCATCGGCCGCACACTGGCCTGCTTGACGTTGAAGCTGCCGGTGGAGGATGGCGTCTATAAGCCCGGCCTACCCTCCCCTACCGAGGAGCCGCTGCTGCGCCGCTACCTCTCCTTCTACCGCCTGCTGTTGCGCGCTACCGATCCTGACCCGGAGCAGCGCTTCGCGTCCGTGTCCGAGCTCCGCAACCAGCTCTTCGGAGTGCTGCGTGAGGTCATCGCGCTGCGCGATGGCATCCAGCACCCAGCCCAACACTCCGTCTTCTCCCCGCAGCGTACGACCTTCGGCACGAAGCACTTGGTCTTCCGCACCGACCAGCTCATCGACGGCATCGACCGCACCGTGCGCATCACCGCCCCCGAGGTGGTCTCCGCGCTGCCCATCCCGCTCATCGTCCGCTCCGATATCGGCGCCCCGCTGCTGCAGGGTTCCTCCTACACCGAGCCGCAGGAAGCGCTGGAAACCCTGCGCCAGGCCATGCAGACCCCGGAGTACGAGGAGTCCGCGGAGATTCCCCTCGGCGTGGTGCGCGCCATGATTGATCTGGGATACATCGGCCAGGCACGCGAGTGGCTGACCTCCATCGAGGAGCGCTTGGGCAAGGACTGGCGCTTCCACTGGTACTCGGGCGTGACCGAGCTGCTGCTGGATAAGTACCGCGAGGCCCAGGCCCATTTCGCCCACGTCCTCGACGTGCTGCCCGGTGAGGCTGCCCCCAAACTAGCCATCGGCGCGGTCAACGAGCTCATCCTGCAGCAGCTGGGTTTTTCGGAAGCCGCGCTTATCGACGCCTCCGTCGCCCGCGCCTGCGCCAACCTCACTACGTCGCTGGCGGATCTGCCCAACGATGCTTTCGAGGATCAGCCCGGCATCTGGGACCACGTCACCGATGATCCGGCCCACCTGCGCTTCAACTCGCTGCGCCTCTACGGCATCGTGTGGGCCACGAACCCGACGACGGTCTCCTCCGCCTTCGGCCTGGCCCGCCAGCTGCGCGCCGAGCACCAGGTTGAGCTCGCCGTGGCTACCTTGGATAAGGTGCCCAATGCGTCGCGCCATCACCGCATGGCCCGCTTGACCACGGTCCTGCAGCTCATCGTGCACGATCTCTCCGAGTCCCGCATCCGCCGTGCCGCCCGCCGCTTGGAGGAGATTCCGCAGAACGAGCCGCGCTTCTTGCAGATCAAAATTGCGGTCATCTCCGCCGGGCTGACCTTCTTGCGCGAGGCAGATCTCGACGCCGCGGCCTCCCCCAACGACCTCTTCGAGTTCCCCTTTACCCAGCGCGGCCTGCGCTATGGCCTGGCGGATACCCTGCGGGCACTGGCCCGCCAGGCACCGTTTGCCCGCCACCGCTACGCGCTGGTGGACTTGGCCAATAAGGTCCGCCCGGTCACGATGTTCTAGACGTCGGCATAGCCGACGCCCGGCCTAGTACAGGCCCGCCTCCCGAGCCATGGCCGCAATGCCCGCGGACTTCTGCGCGATGGCCAGCTCCTCGTTGGTCGGCACCACGAAGACCTTGACCTGGGAATCCGCGGTCGAAATCATGCGCGGCTCCTTCGAGCGCACGAGGTTGGCTTCCTTATCGAAGTCAATGCCGTACATGTCCAGGTTGTACAGCGAATCCTGGCGGACCTCAGTATCGTTCTCACCCACGCCGGCGGTAAACGTAATCGCGTCCACGCGGCCCAGCGCAATCATGTATGCACCGATGAAGCGGCGCAGCTGGTGGATGTAGATGTTATAGGCCAGCCAGGCATCCTGGTCCTCGTTGTTGATGCGCTCGCGCAGCACGCGGAAATCGTTGACACCCGCAATGCCCTTCACACCGGAGCGCTTGTTCAACAGGTTATCGATCTCATCGATCGACATCCCTGCCTCACGGGAGAGGTGGAAGATAATACCCGGGTCAATATCGCCCGAGCGCGTGCCCATGGCCAGACCCGCCAACGGGGTCAGGCCCATCGAGGTATCAATCGGGCGGCCGTTGCGAATCGCCGCCGCCGAGGCACCGTTGCCCAGGTGCAGCGTGATCTGGTGGACGTGGCCCGGGTCGCGGTCCAAGAGCTTCGGCACCTGCTGCGAGACGAACTCGTGGGAGGTTCCGTGGAAGCCGTAGCGGCGGATATCGTACTGCGAGGCCACATCGTTATTGATGGCATAGAGCGCGGCCGCCGGCGGCATGTGGTTGAAGAAGGCCGTATCAAAGACCGCCACGTGCGGGATATCCGGCAGCAGCTTGCGCGCCACGCGGATGCCGTCCAGGTTGGCCGGGTTGTGCAGCGGCGCGAGCGGGATGAGGTCCTCGATCATGGACTCAATCTGGTCCACGATGAGCTGCGGCTCGCTGAACAGGCGCCCACCGTGCACAACGCGGTGGCCCACGGCGATGACCTCGACATCCGTCGGGCCCACGCCGTGCTCGTGCATGATGCCGAACGCGCGGTCGAGGCCGAAGGAGTGGGTAGGAATCTCCAGCTCTTCCTTGTATTCCTCACCGCCCGTCTTGACGGTCACCGCACCCTGCGGCTCTCCGACCTGCTCCACCAAGCCGGAGACCAGCGGGGTATCCGTGGCCGAGCTTTCCGGGTCCACCAGCTGGAACTTAACCGAGGAGGAACCCGAATTGAGAACGAGTACGTACGCCATCTACTTCACCCCTGCCTGGATAGCGGTGATAGCCACCGTGTTGATGATGTCCGGAACGGTCGCGCCACGCGAGAGGTCATTGACCGGCTTGTTCAGCCCCTGCAGAATCGGGCCCACCGCCAACGCGCCACCGGTGCGCTGCGCCGTCTTATAACCAATGTTGCCGGCCTCCAGGTCCGGGAAGACGAAGACCGTAGCCTTACCCGCAACGTCAGATTCCGGCGCCTTCTTGGCGGCCACGCCGGGGTCACAGGCAGCGTCGAACTGCAGCGGACCATCCACCGCCACGGAAGAATCGATGCCGCGAGCCACCTCGACGGCCTGCGTCACCTTCTCCACGTCCGGGCCAGCGCCCGAGGTACCCGTCGAGTAGGACAGCAGCGCCACGCGCGGGTCCAGGCCAAACTGTGCCGCGGTCTGCGCGGACACGATGGCGATCTCGCCGAGCTGCTCCGGGGTCGGGTTCGGGTTCACCGCGCAATCACCGAACGCCCACAGGCGGCCCGGCATCACCATGAGGAAGATGGAGGAAACCACGGAAGCCTCCGGCTTGGTCTTGATGATCTGGAAGGAAGGCTTAATGGTGTGCGCCGTGGTGTGCGCCGCGCCGGAGACCATGCCATCGGCCAAGCCCTTGTGCACCATCATCGTGGCGAAGTAGGACACGTCCTTCATGGTCTCGCGCGCCTGCTCCAGCGTCACGCCCTTCTTCTTGCGCAGCTCCACAAAGTCCGCTGCAAATTCCTCCGCCAACGGGGATTCCAGGTGGTTGATGATCTCCACGCTACTCAGGTCGATCCCGAGTTCCTGGGCGCGCTTTTCGACGTCCCCGTCACCCAGAATCGTCAGCTTCGCCACCTTGCCCTTGATGAGCTCCCCCGCGGCCTGAAGGATGCGGTCATCCTCGCCCTCCGGCAGCACGATGTGCGCCCCGATTTCGCGGGCCTGATCCAGAAGCTGCTTCTGGAAGAGCTCGGCGCACATATAGGGCTCGATGTCCTCCAGGGAGGAAATCGCACTGGGGACGGAGGAGACGTCGCCCACCGCGCCCACCACGGTGGCGCCCACCGAGCGCGCGTGCTCCAGTGCCAGCTCTGCGGCGCGGTCAGGCGCGTCGGAAACCAGCACGAAGGGCAGGCCCAGAGCGGCTGCGGCCTTGGCGTCAAAGTCCATAACGCCTGTTCCCTGAAGGACCAGGTTGCCCGCGGGGGCGTTGTCCAAAACCTCGCTGAGCGTGGTTCCCAAGTCATCGACCTGGGCGAAGGTGGCTCCTAGTTCCTGAGCCACAGCAGCAACGTCCAAGCCGTCGAAGCCGCGCCCGATGACGCTGATAAAGGCAGAATTGCGTGAGGACTTGGCGGTCATGACCAACCTTTCTCTGCATAGAAGGTGTGTACCCGGGGTCACAATTTGGGACACACAGTGACACTACGACACTTTCACAGTACGGGAACACATCCCTGCTCGCCGCCCGCTTGACGCTTTTCCTCATCAACTTCCCAGGCCACCGACACCTATCCCGGAACCACAGTGTGCTATCCCACAGTAACTTGTCTCCCGTGAGCACCCGGAGTAGGCTCCTAACCAGGATTGTTACTTCGGGCAAGACCTAGGCTCCCCACTCTTAGCCGCGTGGGGATGGTTCGCTATGAACCATTGTGGCCTAGGTCTTTTGTGGTTTTCACAGGCCCTTAACTCGCGAAAGGATTCTCATGTCGACTGATATTCGCTCGGCAGCCGAGGCCATCCTGGATGGCATCGGCGGGGCGGAGAACATCACCTCTCTCACGCACTGCGCCACCCGCCTGCGCTTTGAGCTGGCTGATGCCTCCAAGGCAGACAAGGAAACACTCGAGGCCATCCCCAAGGTCATGGGTGCCGTGCCCCAGGGCGGCCGCAACTACCAGGTTGTCATCGGCGGTGACGTGGCCACGGTCTATGACGAGATCAAGGCCCTCCCGCAGATGAAGAACCGCAACCAGTCCGGCGGCCAAACTAATGACGATGTCAAGGCCGCCGCCCGCGCCAAGTCCAAGGGCAAGCTGCCGTGGATGGACGCCTTCTTCGAGTACCTTTCTGACTCCTTCCGCCCGATTCTGGGCGTGCTGCTGGGCGCTTCCCTCATCATCGCCTTCGCCTCCGTCCTGGACGCTTTCGGCGTCGTGGACTTCCGTTCCCCGGACAAGCCTGCCTCCTGGTTCTTCGTGGACGCCATGTGGCGCTCCGTGTTCTACTTCCTGCCGGTGATGGTGGCCTACAACGCTGGTAAGAAGCTGCGCATCGACCCGTGGGTCCCAGCCACCATCATGGCGGCGCTCTTCACCCCGGAGTTCCTGAATCTTTCGGAGAACCCCGCCGTCCAGTGCGTCACCAACGACACCCTCGGCGCTGAGCAGTGCTCCATCGAAATCTTCGGCTTGACCATGCAGCTGCAGGACTACGGCGGAAACGTCTTCGTCCCGCTCATCATGGCGGCCGTCGCCGCACTCTTCTACAAGGGCTTCCAGAAGATCATCCCGTCCGCGGTGCACATGGTCTTCGTCCCCTTCCTCACCCTGCTCTTCGTCATCCCGCTGACCGCCTTCCTCATTGGCCCGTTCGGCGTGTGGGCCGGTAACGGCATTGGCGCTGGCCTGTCCTGGATGAATGACAACGTTCCGTTCGTCTTCGCCCTGGCTATCCCGATGCTCTACCCGTTCCTCGTCCCGCTGGGCCTGCACTGGCCGCTCAACGCCCTCATGCTGGTCAACATTCAAACCTTGGGCTATGACTTCATCCAGGGCCCGATGGGCGCATGGAACTTCGCCTGCTTCGGCGCTACCGCTGGCGTGCTGGCACTGTCCATCCGTGACCACGACACCGTGATGCGTCAGACCTCCGGCTCTGCCCTCCTGGCTGGCCTGCTCGGCGGCGTGTCCGAGCCTTCCCTCTACGGTATCCACCTGCGCTACAAGAGGATTTACCCGCGCATGCTGGTGGGCTGCTTCGCTGGTGGCCTGACCGTGGCCCTGTTGACCCTGGGCACGAACGGCATTACTACCGACGCCTTCGTCTTCACCTCCCTGCTGACCATCCCGGTCTTCACCCCGATGGCCAAGTACGCCATCGCCATCGCAGTGGCCTTCTTCGTGGCCTTCTTCCTCATCCTCTTCACCGACTACCGCACCCCGGAGGAGCGCGCTGAGGCTAAGGCCGCCCGCGAGGCAGCCGAGAAGGCCGAGCTCGACAACGCCAACACCGCCGACAACGCCGCGCTTGCCGACGCCCCCGCAGCAACCGCCGCTGCCGGCGCTGGCGCCGGTGCCGCCACCGCAACCGCCACCAAGGCTGACGCCCCGGCCAAGGCCGCTGAGCCTGCCGCTGGCACCACCACCGACATCGCCTCCCCGGCTGCCGGCAAGGTTGTTCCCATGGCTGATATCGATGACCCGGTCTTCTCCGCCGGCACCCTGGGCGACGGCGTGGGCATCGTCCCCGAAAACAACGAAGTCTACGCCCCGGTCAGCGGCACCGTGATGAGTGCCATGAAGTCCGGCCACGCCTACGGCATCAAGACTGAAGACGGCGTGGAGGTCCTCGTCCACATCGGCATCAACACCGTGAAGATGAAGGGCGAAGGTTTCGCCCCGGCCGTCAAGAAGGGCGACACGGTCAAGCAGGGCGAGCTGCTTGCCACCGTTGACTTCGCCAAGGTCACCGAAGCCGGCTACGACACCACCATCGTCCTTGCCGTGACCAACACCAAGGCGCTGTCCGCCGTCACCCCGGCTGGTCTCAACCACGCCGCCGCTGGCGATACGGTCATCACCACGACCCGCTAAAGGACCCACTAGGGAACCTTTAGCACGCCTTTGACGAACCCTGACTAAGCTGGCTCGATGTATCTACCATCGTGGCTGGCTTTAGTCGTTTTCACCCCAACCGACTAGCCTGATCCGGCTAGCCCCAACCGGCTAGCCTTAACCGGTTAAGCTCAACCAGAAAGGTGCCCTGTGCAACTGTTGCGCGTGTTCAATAACAACGTCGTGCTCGCACGGCGCGGCGCGGAGGACGTCATTGTCACCGGCCGCGGCATCGGCTTCCAAGCCAAACCTGGCACTGAGGTTGACCCGGCCAAGGTGGTGAAGGTCTTCGTCCCTGATTCCGGCCGCGATCCGGACCACCTCGCCGCCATGATCGCCGGCATTCCCGGCGAATACGTCCAGCTGGTCATCGACGCCATGCACTCCGTCGACATGTCTGAGGCACTGCGCAGCAAACTCACGCTGGTCGTGGCTATTGCGGATCACATCCACGGCGCGGTCAGCCGCGGCAACACCGTGTCCTATCCATTGGAAGCTGAGGTGCGCCACCTCTACGCCGATGACTTTGCCCTGGCGCAACGGCTTCTCGACGCCATCAACAGCGGCCTGCACAAACCACTGGCTCCTGACGAAGCCGTGGCCATCACCCTGCACCTGGTCAACGCCGGCTTCGCGGTGGGGGATCTCTCCGGCACCTACCGCATGACGGGCCTCATCCAACAGATCCTGGCCGTCATCGGTTCCCACAACGATACGGAGCTCAACAGCGAGGACATCTCCGTCGCCCGCTTCATCACGCACCTCCGCTACCTCTTCGTACGCATGGCGGAACACCAACAGCTCGACTCCGACGACCGCCAGGTGGCCACCGCCATCTCCGCACGCTACCCCGATGCCGTCGAGACTGCCCAGATGGTGGCTAACCTGATTGAGCTGCGCCTCGACAGTGCATTAACCCCCGATGAAGTCTCCTACCTGACGCTGCATATCGCGCGGCTAGAGGAGTCCTCCGCTTAACTAGGCCTAGTCATCGGCAGAGCGGGTCAGCTTCGGGTCGACGTCCACAACCGGTTCCGGAACCTCAATGACCTCAATATCGGAGACGGCAGTGGCGTTCGTCTCCACGGGCTGCGAGTCACCGTGAACGGTTCTATCAGCATTCGGCCCGACAGTGATCTTTCCAGCCGCCAGCGCTGCCCTGTCGCGGGCGGTCTCAACGTCCTCAGCAGTCGTGGCCACCATGCCCATGCGTCGGCCGGCGTAGGCCCACGGCTTACCAAACAGACGCACATCCGTCTCCTCGTAGGAAAGGGCGGTGTCGAGGCCGGTAAAGGAGACGTCATCAAGCTCAGCGTCCGCGTGCAGAATGACCGCAGCACCGGGGCTGACCAACGTCACGTCAATAGGGAAGCCCAGAATCGCACGGACGTGCAGCTCAAACTCGGAGAAGCGCTGCGTATACCCAGTCAGCATGGCGGTATCCAAAGGACGCGGCGAGACAGATGAGAAGTACACCTCATCGCCCGCCACAAAGAGCTCTACGCCGTAGACGCCACGCCCGCCCAACTCATTAGAAATACGCGCTGCAACGGAGCGCGCGTTCGCCAGGGCGTCCTCACTCATCGCCATGGGCTGCCAGGATTCCACCAAGTCACCGTTCTCATGGCGGTGGCCGATGGGCTCACTGAACCACGTGGCCATCTTGCCCGTGGCCGGGTCAATAGAGCGCACAGCAAGCAGCGTGACCTCATAATCGAAGTCAACGAAGCGCTCCACCACCACGCGCTTATACTCCGAAGACACGTGGCGCACCATGGACCACGCCTCCGCCACGTCCTCTTCTTCCTTAAGAAGGACGTGTCCCTTCCCGGAGGTCGTAATATCCGGCTTCACGATGCACGGCAGCCCCAGCTCCCCCACCGCGTCCTGCAACTCTTCAGCGGACTCAGCAAAGCGATAGGCCGTGACAGGCAGGCCGATGCTCTCAGCCACCTCACGAACGCTCTCGCGGCACTGTGTTAGCTCACACGCCCGCGCCGAGGGTACAACGGTGGTGCCGAATTCCTCAATCCGCTTCAGCGCCTCCACCGCGACGGTCTCCACTTCCGGGACCACGTAGTCCGGTTTGATGCGCTCGGTCAGCTCCCACACCTTGTGCGGGTCCCTGATGTCTGCAATATAGCTAAAGTGCGCAAGCTGCTGCGCGGGTGCTCCTGCGTAGCGGTCCACGGCGTGGACCTCAAGCCCTAAGTTCTGAAAGGCAATGACCAACTGCTTGCCCAGCTCGCCCGCTCCCAGGAGCAGCACCTTGGTGGCGTTTCCTGTCAGAGGGGTTCCGATCTGGCCTGCGATGTCGCCTACGGTAATCATTCTCGAATTATCGCATACTTCTGGCGCTGCATTGCTTGGCGACGTCCCCCCCAAATCCCACCATCCCAACCCCACCGGGCAGCGGCTGGCCAGCGCCACGCCCCGAACCCTAGGATCACCAAAGCCCCCTCCCTCACCGCAGGGAAACGGTGGAAAAGGGATCCTGGTCTTTAGACTGATGAGGTGCTGATCTGGCAAAACTGCCAACTCGACGAGTTCTACCCAGTGGTATTCCTCGACGCGCTACGCGTGAAAATCCGCGATGGCCACCGCGTGGTCAATAAGGCCTGCTATATGGCAATCGGTGTGGACATCGACGGCATCAAGCACATCCTGGGATTGTGGATCGCTGACAATGAAGGTGCCGCCTTCTGGGCATCAGTCTGCGCAGATCTGACCAACCGTGGCGTCCAAGACGCGTTCATCGTGTGCTACGACGGGCTCAAAGACTTGCCGGAAGCAGCGGAGGCTACCTGGCCGAATTCCATGGTGCAGACCTGTATTGCGCACCTGAACCGAGCTGCGAACCGGTGGGTGTCGTATCAGGACCACAAAGGTGTCTCCCGTGCGTTACGTGAGGTCTACACGGCCGCCAACGAGGACACTGCCCGCGACGCCCTGGACGCGTTCGAAGCCAGTGAACTGGGCCGTAAATACCCGCAATCGGTCAAAGTCTGGCGCGACGCCTGGGACCGGTTCGTGCCGTTTATGCAGTTCCCGCCAGCGGCTCGCCGGGTGATCTACACCACAAACTCGATCGAATCGCTCGACGCTGAACTGCGTAAAGCTACCCGTAACCGCGGGCAATTCCCGAACGACACCGCGGCGCTGAAAACGCTGTGGTTGATGATCTGCAACATCGAGGACAAGCGCGCTGCCCAGCGAGCGAAAAAGCGAAGCGCGACATCGAATGCAATGGCTATATTGAAGGAGCGAAAGCCACCGGGTGGAAACAAGCCGTCAACCAACTAGCTGTGGCATACCCCGCCCGATTAGCGGACTACTTAAAAACCAAAACACCGCACACAAACAATCGGACACTCTCTGCAGTTCAGGTGCTGGAAATCAATGTGTGCGGACACACTTTCTGTCCTTTAACCGGCCCTTCCGGTTTTAGAGTGCGTTGATTTTGTCCTGTAGTTGTCCGGAGTGGATCAGGCACCGCAAGATGTAGTGGTTGAGGTTTTTGAAACCTAGGGCGATGCCGCGTAGGTGTTCGAGTCTGCCGTTGATTGCCTCGACGGGGCCGTTGGATGCACCGATATCAAAGTAGGCGAGCACATCTTTGCGTCGACGCCACAGTGGGCGCCCCAGTTGGGCGAGCTCGTCTAGGACCTGACCCCCGGAAAGTAGACACGTCGGGGGTTA